>CAXTDO010000157.1:0-4521 GCA_964242315.1 uncultured Flavihumibacter sp. | reverse complement strand
ATCTTTGCAGTTGGGTCAGCACCTGTTATCAGATCTCCTGCGGTACCCGTAATAACCAGGTTATAAATGGTTTTTTTTGTGCCGGGATGCTCGGGGTCTTCAGCCAGACTTGCCTGGGTTTTAAAAAAGCTATCGAACAGAATGCCTGACTGATTTATTTCCCCTGCTCCCGGCGAAGCTGCGAATGCTTCCGTATCAAGGTTCAGTAATTTTTTCAGCGTCGGCTCTATCGAATTGGTAGCGTAATTCTTTATGGTAGTTTTTAAATCCGCATTGGTAACGTTCGTCGTAACCACTCCGGATGCCGGAAGGTACTTGTTTACCAGGCCATCAATTTGTAACAATGCCGCATACAACGCATGAACGGTTTCGGTAAGGGCTGCCTCATCACCAACCGATTTTTTACTATTATACAGTTGTTGCAGCGAAGTAAAGGGGCCACCGGGCAGGGCAGTATAAAATGCTGTTAAGCCGGTGTTGACGGCAGTAAAGTCTTTGTTGATGTTCTTGAAATTCGCGATCTTGTCAATGATCTTATTGCCCTGCAGGTCGAGGTCGGTAACTTTAAAAAGCGATTCGATGGTGATGTCTGATCCTGCTTTTTGCAGGTTGTTCATAATATCAATCAGGTGGAACTGCTGTTCATAGGTAGTGTTTACCCAGGGATAATAGGCGGCTCCGTATTTAAGATAATTCATGCCTACGTTGGTGCGGAAGTTTTCAATATCCGCCATTAAATCATCCGTGTCCTTTACATCAAATATGCAGAAGCGATCGCCCATTTCGCCACATTGCTTTAATGCAGCCTGCTGCACACTGCCTAGCTGTGCGTTATCTGTAATATTCACTCCATCAGGAAAAAGTATCAGGGTTGGCTCATCAAACTTTCGCAATTCTTCCAGGCCGTCTTTTAAAGTATCGGCTTTTATGGTATCAGCATAATTACCAACAGAAACAATGTAACAAACACCTCCGCCATTGTCATAAAACAACCGGATGCTGTCGTACATATAAAAGGTACTGTTGGTTACCTTGGTATCGCTGGCAATAGGAACATTATTTGCATCAAGTGCAACATTGTCAACTTTATAAGTGGGGCCTTTTCCAAACCATTGTTCATATTCCAGCAGATCTCTTACCAGTGTTGGTTGAAGAGTTAGCTTTTCACCTTTTTTCAGTGCAATTTCCGTATACCCGATGAAGCCGGGAATAGCAGTTTCAACTTCTGCCACCGAAGGTGGAAATTTAGTAATTTCTTCTACATAAACCCCGGGAGTTTTATAAGCGGTTGCCATTGTAAATTGATTATACTATAAAAAAATTATTGACAGATTTTATATTTAAGGAAGTTTATCAAACGTATATTTAAACAGGTTGTAATCAACAGCGCCTGTTGATGTCAGACTGGTTGGTTTAAGCCATGTGCCATCTTTCTTTATCCTGATAAAACCATAGTGACCCGTAATTTCACTGGTGGTATCTACATAAAATTTTTTAGCTGCTACTCCCAGCTTACAATTGTAAATACCCGGATCGGCAAATCGCAAATCCGCGGAACAGGCATACACGCCACCTGCTTCTGTATCTCTCTTAACAGTATCATGATAAACCGGCACACCTGCTTCTGTTTCAACGCTAAATAATTCGTGTGCACTTGATGAAGCAGTATTATTGAAAGTATGGGAAAACACGGCTGGCCTTATAAACTGCCATGGTATAAATTTCTTCAAATCATCCACATGTATATCCGGCTCCTGTGGCAGCTTTGTGGATTTTAAAATGTTATGATCCGTAGCGGATACAATAAATAAAAATTCTGTTCCTTCAGGTACTTCCGGTGCCGGGACAAGTATGTTTGAATGGTCTGAGGTTTCTGTACCCGAGTATGAGACTGTTATCATACCTGCAGACTGATTAAAAATCATTTTGAAATTTTGAAAATTTTTCAGGCATTTCCCGGTGGGTGTTAATGTGAAAGATGTACATATTTCACCCGCCGCCAATGCATGGCTGAGCTGCACTTCAAAATATTCTTTATAAAACAAAAGTCTCATGATTTCATTTTAACGTCAAAGCCTACACCTGTAACTTTATTTGTAGTGGTTACAGGCTCAGCACTCTTATCCAGTATAATTACCAGCCTCACTTTATATAAAACGCAGGGCGACATTTTGCTTCCCAGTGAAGACCATATCTGCTGATTCTGGTCAAAATTTGTTGTTTGCATTTCAACAATAATTTTTTCCAGGTTCTCTCCAAATTGCAGCGCGGCAAAATCAACATCTTCGAAAACATACTTACCCTGAAAAAAACCGATTACCATAGAGAGGTATTTTAGTTGCCTCTCATAATAACCGTCGTTACTATCTTTTTTGAAAATTGCCGATACCAGTAAATAAATATTCAGCCGCAACTCCGGGTTCATTAAACGAAGAGAAGTGTCGGGTAAAACTGACTGGTATGTAGGTAAATTTTTAAATACTTTTTCTTCTTCAATATTTATCAGCGTCAGGTATATTCTATCCCTATCAATATCACTGGCATCTTTGGGTACATCCGCTATAAGCACTTCAGGTGCGCCGATAATAGCCTGGAATTTCTTTTCGATATACTTCCTTAAGAATACCAGCGCTACATCAATCATTGTTTTTAAAGTTTGAATAGAATAATCTCGACGTATTTCTATCGGCTGTTCAAACAATTTTTAACCACGGAAGAAAAGCCGAGGTTAAAAAAAATACTTACAGAATTAGCTACTACAATTCAATGCGTAACTCTCTGCTTATTTAAACAAGTATTGATCAGCCTATCCGCTAGTGATAAAGGATGTGTACAACATTAGCAGTCACAAAAATCCAGGGGGGTAACAGATTCACAATGGAGTTACAATCAATATTCAAATGTGAATATTCAGCTATTTGCTTATATACTACTTCTTAAAAATCGGTCATTTATTAACCGACAAAAACATGATGTAATAAATCTATAAAAAGTTTTTTAAAAAAGAAATCTTTTTTTGATAATTTTTTTTGCTATTATTAATGAAGATGATGATGCAGGCTATGAACAATAATTATATTCAAAGACTTACGCTGGATTTTTATTTTATGAATAGCATAAATAAAAATCAGGTAATTAATATGATGCGTGAAAATTTTTATAATGAGTTATCTCCTGTGATTACAAAAGTTATTGAAAACGTAGCTCCACTGGAAACCATACGCATACCATTCCTTGAGCTTAACCTGGGAAAGATTAACATGAACCGGTTGCCGGGCGCAATTGAATCGGAGCTTGAAACAATGATCATGAAAATGATCACTGATACGCCGGCTTCATATCCTGCATCGAATGATCGAAAGTCTATAGCATCTATTCAGGAGAAGAAAGATGATGAGTTTTCTATACTCCTTCATTTTCTTCAATACGGTTATCTGCCCTGGTTTGCTATAAATAACAGCGTTGATGTAATAGCAGTATTCAACAAATATGTAACCGATAAAAACAGCGTGACACTTAATCAGCTTGCAGATGTAATAGGCGGCAATGAAGAAACACTGACCAGGTTAACGCTTCAGTTCCCCGAAGAAGATATAACAGGATTTGTTGAAATTATTACTAACGGCTTTATCTATTCGGATCAACAATTTATTTTAGAATGGATAAACTACCTGTTTGATACGCAATTAAAATATGAAGATGCCGGTGTCAGCATCTTATTGAGGAGAACATTAAAATACCTGGTAAACCTGCACGTAAATACATTCAACAGGAAAGAGTTTTTAATATATTTAAGAAACGAAAAGCATGCATCTGTTTCCTCACAACAATTGCAGCAGGAAGACCTGACTATTGAATTATTTATTCAGCAACTTGATACGCAATACACTGATCATGGTAATACCGGTATTACCAACACGGGTGTTAAAAGTGATGACAGCTCTGATAAAAAAACTTCGGGTAAGCAATCATCAATAGAGCAACTTCCAACCGATGTTTCTGATTACCTGTTCAAAAAATCATCAGGCGGCACTATCGAAGCGCCTCCATCAAAAAATACAACAGGCTTCGAAACACCGGAAGATATGGCAACTCACATTCCACCAGGTATAACAGCGCAAGAGCCTGCAAACATATCACGGTCAGCAACACACGAACAGCTTTCCGAATACCAAAATCCAAACGAACCGTCATCATACCCTGATCAATTAACAAAAGACACACCCTTAAAAGAAAATCCTGCAGAAACTGCCGGGTATTTATCAAAAGATCAACCTCCTCCTGAAACTTCTTCACCGGTTTTAAAAGAACATTCACCCGCATCAAAGGAAGAGCCTTTATACAAAAGTCAACCGCTTTATTGGAAAACTGATCCTGATACTTCGCACCGTATCACGAATGCCGGTATGATTCTTCTTCACCCATTCCTGCCTGCTTTTTTTCAGGAGTTACAACTTTGTTCCGGCAATCAGTTTGTAAGTCTCCAGGCCAGGGTGAGAGCGGTGAGAATGCTGCATTACC
>CAXTDO010000156.1:0-9725 GCA_964242315.1 uncultured Flavihumibacter sp. | reverse complement strand
GTGCCGGTACAAAATGCCCCGAATAATTTACAGAATCCGAATATCCGTCCACTTACGGTAACCACTTCGGAAGGAGGTTTCGAAGCCCAGTTTCTACAAAATAAGTTCAGTATAGACGTAACTTATTACAGCCGGGTTACTACCAACGACATCCTTCAACCGGCTATCTCACAAACCTCCGGCTTTAATGCGGGAAATCAGAATGTGGGCAAGATAACCAATAAGGGTATAGAAATACTGCTTACTGCTTCTCTCATGAAGAGAGCCAATTTTAGCTGGACCGCCAGTTATAATTTTGGCTATAACCAGAGTAAGATTGTTGAGCTGGCTCCCGGAATTACCAACCTTACCGTAGGTACCGGCATTTCTTCAGCCGTAAGCATCAATAATGCGGTGGGCCTTCCTTACGGCTCCGTACTTGCCTGGAAAATGAAAAAAACTGCCGACGGGGTACAGATCTACAACAAAACAAGCGGATATGAAGACCGTTACCAGGACTATGTAGGCGTGGCCAATCCTCCTTATCTTATGGGGCTCACCAACAGTTTCAGATATAAAAACTTTTCTCTGAATGTATTGCTGGACGCCAAATTTGGTGCAGTTGCCTTTAATAATATGTGGGTATACGCCATGCGTTTCGGCCTCACAAAAAATACGCTGCCTGGCAGGGAAACGGGTGTACAGCTCGACGGCGTAGATCAAACAGGCGCTAAGTTCAGCAAACTATGGCCGGTGGTTGACCTGGATACTTATTACAACAACCGGGGAGTGAACTATTCAGAGCTGCAGACTTTCAACACAGACTTTGTAAAATTAAGAAGCCTTGTATTGAGTTATACCATACCGGCGAAGAGGCTGGCATTTGCTAAAATACAAGCCATTAACATCGGCTTCGTGGCACGTAACCTGGCTATCCTGTATCGCGATTCTATGGTAAAGGATGCTGGCCTTGATCCGGAAATGGAACAAACAGTTTCGAATGCAACCGGAACAGCAGGTGCCGGTGAACCAAGAACAAGGACTATGGGCTTTAACGTGAACATAAAATTTTAATTTTTATCCTAATCAAGTATGAGAAAGCTATTTTCAATAATAACTATACTGGCGGCTGGCTTAACGTTTTTATCATCGTGTAATAAAGACAGTCTTACAAATTTGAATACTCCGTTAAATTCGGTTAACTATCCGATACCGGCCAATCTTTTCACAAATGTGCTCATCAATACTCCCAGGGATAACTATGGTGTTATTGCCCAGGGCATGCAGTATTTTTCCACCTACAAAGAAGTGCCTGCAATAGGCGACAAGTTTTACAGCTTTAACGGCACTGCTGCGGATTTTGGAACTTACACAGGACAGCTTAACACTTTATACCAGCTTAATGCCGCGCTTCCCGATTCGCTCGTAAACCAGCGTGCTATGGTGAGGATATTAAGAGCATATACTTACCATCAGTTAACAGACGTGGCAGGCGACATCCCATACTCTGATGCCTTGAAAGGTGAAGCAGGAACGCTGTCACCTAAATACGATGCGCAAAAAGATATCTACCTGGATATGTTTAAGGAACTTGATGAGTCGGCCACTTCGTTGAACCCTGCCAAATCAAATTTCGGTGCTGCTGATATTTTTTACAAAGGTGATGTGACTAAATGGAAAAAATTTGCTTACACGCTGATGCTGCGTCTTGGTATGCGTTTGTCAAAAGTAGATCCTGCATTGGCGCAAACCTGGGTACAGAAAGCTATTGCCGGCGGCGTAATAACAACAGACGCAGATATGGCTAAAGTAACTTACGCCAATGTAACGAATGCCATGAATCCTAAAGTGCGTGCCTACCTTAACGGAAACTATCTGAACCCGCAGGATGAAGATAATGTGGAGGGTGGAAAATATGCCGCTACATTCATTGACTATCTTAAAAACACGGCCGATCCACGCCTGCCGGTTTTGTCTGTGGTATGGGTTAAGCCAGCGGGTGCAACCGCTTATGTTGCGGATAGGACACCTGCTGTACAAAAAGGTATGGCCAGCGGTACTCTTAATACCAAACCGGCTAATTTTGGCATTTATTCAGAACCTTCACAACTTGTATTGAACTTAGCTGCGCCGATTATAATCCTGGGTCCTGCGGAAGCGCATCTGCTATTGGCAGAAGCAGCACTGCGGGGCTGGTATACCGGCTCAACTGCGAGAGTTGCTTACGAAAATGGTGTAAGAGCCGGTATGACACAGTGGGCACAATGGTCTTCCGTTCCGCCTAGTTCAAGCGTGATAACAACGGCACAGATTGATGCTTATATTGCTGCTAATCCTTACCCCGTTGCAGGAACGTTCGATCAGCAGTTAAAGCAAATATCGGAGCAAAAATGGGTATCCATGTTTGGAGACGATTATGAGGTGTTTGCAAACTGGAGGCGTACCGGTTATCCTGCATTTACTTATGTGCCTTATCCGGGTAACGTAACAGGTGGACAAATGTTCAGGCGATTTTCTTTACCAACCACCGAAAACCTGCTGAACGCAACAAATTATCAGGCCGCTCTAAAACGTGAGGGATTTTCAGAATCAACCAATGATAACCTCCTGACAAGAGTTTGGTGGGATAAACCGTAGTAGCTGTCAGGTGTCAGGTATGAGGTATGAGGTATGAGTTGTAACGATGATTGAAGACAATTGAAAATTGTTAACTTCCTACTGAAAGCTGATAGCTGAAAGCCGATAGCCTTTCTGATTACTAATAAAAATCTTAGCGACCATGAAACGTAGAGATATTCTTAAATTCCTTTCAGCGGCTCCTTTAACCGGTGGGATTATGGGTGCTATCTTTCCTTACGCACCGGCAAAAGCAGCACCGGCGCCGCCCAAAGAAAAACGCGACCTGATTAAAGAACTGGGCTTGCGTACTTTTATTAATGCTGCCGGCACCTATACTACCATGACCGCATCGCTGATGCATGAAGAAGTACTCGACGCCATTAACAGCTCGGCTAAGGAGTTCATTATGCTGGATGAAGTGCATGATAAAGTGGGAGAAAAAATAGCGGCCTTATGTAAGTGCGAAGCTGCGATGGTTACCTCCGGTTGCTGGTCGGCGTTAGTATTGGGGACTGCCGGAGTATTAACGGGGATGGATGAAAAAAAAGTCGCCATGCTACCCAATGTAGAAGCGCTGGACAAAAACGAAGTGATCGTTCAGAAAGGACACAACCACGATTACATTCATGCGCTTACCAACACCGGTATCAAACCCGTTGTAGTGGAATCTATGGAAGACCTGGGAAAAGCCGTTGGTCCTAAATCAGCATTGATGTATTTTCTAAATGAAAGTGCCCCTCATGGCAATATCATGCACCAGGAATGGATCGCCGTGGCTACTAAAAACAAGATTCCAACCATCATCGATATTGCAGCCGATGTTCCGCCTGTTGAAAATCTTTGGAAGTACACCCAGATAGGGTTCGACCTGGTATGCGTGTCCGGAGGCAAAGCCCTGCGTGGACCACAAAGCGCCGGACTCCTTCTCGGCAAAAAAGAGCATATAGCTGCAGCCCGTCTCAACGGTCCGCCGCGCGGTGGTAATATCGGCAGAGGAATGAAGGTGAATAAAGAAGAAATGCTCGGTATGTATGCTGCACTGGATAAGTTCGTACACCTAGACCACGATAAAGAGTGGAAGATGTGGGAAGACAGAATAGCTGTAATTGAAAATGCCGCTAAGAAAGTTAAGGGTGTTACAACCGAAATGTTTGTTCCTCCCATCGCCAACCATACGCCTGCTTTGAAAATCTCCTGGGATATGGAGCAGGTTAAAATTTCAAGAAAAGACCTCCAGGATAAACTGCGTAAAGGCACGCCTTCAATAGAAGTAATGGGAGCTCTGGATAACATCATCAACATCACCGTATTCATGCTCAAACCAGGCCAGGAAAAAATTGTAGCAAGCAGGATCAGTGAAGAGTTGAAGGGAGCATCTGCGTGAAGTAATAATTAATTTATAAAAAGAGGGAACCTTTTCCCAATAAAAAAACAATGCAGAAACTTCTCTTCCTAATATTTTTTATACTGATAGGTTGTACCATCGCCACCGCCCAGGAATATTCCATCATAATAAAAGGCGGACATCTTATCGACCCGAAAAACAAGATAGATGAGGTGATGGATATTGCCGTCAGCGATGGAAAAATAGCAAAGGTTGATAAAAATATCGACGGCAAGCTGGGCAGGCAGGTGGTAAGCGCTCAAGGAATGTACGTTACACCCGGACTCATAGATATGCACGCCCACGTATTCGCAGGTACCGAACCTGATCATTACCTTAGCAATGGTACATTTGCTTTGCCACCGGATGGATTTACTTTTCGCGTGGGTATAACAACGGTAGTAGATTGCGGAGGCGCCGGGTGGAAGTCGTTTTCCACTTTTAAAAAGAATATTATAGACAACGCTGCCACAAGAGTGTTGTCATTTCTTAATATTGTTGGTGAAGGAATGAGAGGCGGCGCATACGAGCAGGATACTACAGACATGGATTCTAAAATGGCAGCTATGATTGCGCGCAGTAACCGCCAGTACATCGTAGGATTTAAAGTGGCACATTATGAAGGAGCACAATGGACGCCGGTTGACAGAGCGGTAGATGCAGGAAAGCGCGCAAACATTCCCGTTATAGTAGATTTCGGTGGTGATAGTACTCATCCTCCACTCTCCATAGAAGATCTTTTTTTCAAACACCTCCGTCCTGGCGACATTTATACCCATGCATTTACGGAATTGCCAAGGCGAGATCCCATTGTGGACTTCAAAACCCGTATGTTGAAACCCTTCGTAAAAGAAGCCCAGAAAAGAGGGATTATCTTCGATGTCGGCTACGGTGGGGGCAGCTTTGATTACCGTCAGGCATTGCCTGCTGTCAAGGCCGGCTTTTTCCCAAATACCATGAGTACCGACCTGCATACGGGAAGCATGAACGCTGCCATGAAAGACATGCTTCATGTAATGTCTACATTTACAGCTATGGGAATGAGCGTTGCCGATGTTATCAGGGCCAGCACCTGGGCTCCGGCACAGGCTATCAAACGCGAAGAATTAGGTCATCTCTCCATAGGCGCAGTTGCCGATATCGCTATCCTGAATATGCGACACGGTGATTTTGGTTTTTGGGACCGGGTGGGCTACAACCTGAAAGCCACACAAAAGTTTGAATGCGAAATGACTATCAGAAATGGAACGATCGTATATGATTTAAACGGGATTGCAATCCCGTTGTGTTGGTGAGATGAGTGAGCTATCAGCCACGAATTACCAACACAAAGGTTGTCGAAAAAAATGATCTTACACAAAATCACTGATCTAAATTATTATCTTCACCTCTCGCAGGCTCCTGGCTGACGGCTGATAGCTGATCGCTGATAGCCCTAAAAATTCAAACGCCGTGGAAAAAATACTTGCCAGATCACGTTGGTTCCGTCTTATACCTATTGCATTCATCACATACAGCCTTGCCTATCTCGACCGGGCAAACTTCGGATTCGGTGCTGCCAGCGGGATGGCTGCCGACCTCCATATCACCAAGACTATGTCATCCCTGCTGGGATCACTTTTTTTTCTGGGTTATTTTTTCTTCCAGGTTCCCGGTGCTCATTATGCGGCCAATAAAAGCGCCAAGAAATTAATTTTCTGGTCATTGATCTCGTGGGGACTGCTCGCTACCGCTACCGGCCTCGTAAATAATTTTTACCTTCTGGTGGTCATCCGTTTTATGCTGGGTGTTGTAGAAAGCGCTGTAATGCCTGCCATGTTATTGTTTCTGAGCAGGTGGTTTACAAAAACGGAGCGGTCGCGCGCTAACACCTTTTTAATTTTGGGCAACCCGGTAACCATACTCTGGATGTCTATACTGTCGGGATATCTGATAAAGGCGGTAGGGTGGAGATGGATGTTTATACTTGAAGGACTGCCTGCCGTTGTATGGGCTTTTTTCTGGTGGTGGCTTGTTGATGATAAACCCAAAGATGCAAACTGGCTTACTGAACAGGAAAAGCAAGATGTGGAAGACCAGTTGCTATTGGAACAGCAGGGCATAAAACCGGTAAAGAATTATATGGAAGCCTTTGCATCCAGGACGGTACTGTTGTTATGCCTGCAATATGCATTATGGAGTATCGGTGTGTATGGGTTTGTTTTATGGCTTCCTTCTATCATCAAATCGGCGCCGGATATGAATATTGTGAACACCGGTTGGTTGTCATCGGTTCCTTATGTGCTGGCGATTATTGGAATGCTGGCAGCGTCTTACTTTTCAGATAAAACTTTGAACAGGAAGGCCTTCGTGTGGCCTTTCCTGTTAGTAGGTGCCATAGCTTTTTATTGTTCTTACCTGATTGGCACTTCTAATTTCTGGCTATCGTTTGTGTTGTTGATAATTGCCGGCGGAGCCATGTATACTCCGTACGGACCATTCTTTGCCATCATCCCTGAAATTCTTCCAAGGAATGTTGCGGGTGGTGCCATGGCATTGATCAACAGCCTGGGCGCACTGGGTTCCTTCCTAGGTTCCTTTATTGTTGGTTATTTAAACGATACCACAGGTGGTTTTGGCGCATCTTATATTTTTATGGCAGGCTCACTTTTTCTTTCGGCAATTATAACGATGGTTGCTGTTAAGGCTACAACTACTGGTAAACTTGCTGCCAGCTAAGTTTTTTAAACACAGAGTGCACAGAGGGAGGAAACACAGAGGTCGCGGAGGGCCTCTGCGCTCTCTGTGTTTCTTCCCTCTGTGCACTCTGTGTTTAAAAAAAATCTTAATAATCTTAAACTGTATGAAATCAATCAGCTTAATAATAATTATCCTACTAACAGCTTGCAACGATAAAACCCGCACCTGGAGCATCTATAAAGCCGATAACGAAAGCACCAGCTATTCATCACTCGATGAGATCAATCTAAACAATATCAACAAATTAAAACCCGCATGGACGTTCGCCTTCAAAGATGCCTTTGATACTGCCCGAACAAGCCAGAGCGAATGCAATCCCATCATCATTGACGGCATCATGTATGAAACCTCAGCCAGGCACCGCGTGTATTCGCTTGATGCCGCCGCCGGCAGGCAGATATAGTCGTTTGACCCCTTTAACAGAGGCGAAGGCGTTGGGGTAAACAGGGGTGTAATATATTGGCAAGACAAAGAAGATAAAAGAATACTGTTTACTGCCGGCGATCACCTCTTTGCAGTGGATGCGCTTACCGGCAAGCCTGTCAAACAATTTGGCAACAACGGGCGTGTAAGCATGAATAAAGGTTTCAGGGGTAATCCTGATGCTATTTCTGTAATACCTACTTCTCCCGGAATCGTATATAACGACCTGTTAATTATGGGAACAGAAGTGTCTGAACTGTATGGCGCGGAGCCAGGTTACATTCAGGCGTATAACATCAGAACAGGAAAGCTTGTATGGACCTTTCATACTATACCACTACCCGGCGAACCCGGCTACGAAACCTGGCCGAAAGATGCATGGAAATATGCCGGTGGCGTAAACGATTGGGCAGGTTTGAGTTTGGATAAAAAAAGAATTTTGGTATTCCTGGCGCTTGGCTCACCCACTTATGATTTTTATGGCGGAGACCGTAAAGGAGCAAACCTGTATGGCAATTGCGTAATGGCGCTGGATGCGGAAACCGGAAAATACAAATGGCATTATCAAACCATACATCATGATCTATGGGATTACGACCTGCCTGCACCGCCAAACCTGGTAACGATTGTTAAGGATGGTAAACGAATAGACGCCGTTGCACAGGTATCGAAGGTGGGCTTCGTATATGTACTGGATCGCGAAACGGGCACTTCCTTGTTTCCTGTCGAAGAACGTACCGTTCCTGCTTCGAATGTGCCGAGTGAAGAAGCATGGCCCACCCAGCCCTTTCCAATGGCGCCCAAAGCCTTTGCCCGCCAGCATTTAACAGAAGATGACATTGCAGATTTTTCTGCTGCCGCTCGTGACACCCTTTTAAAAAAGTTCCGTTCTTACCGTTATGATGGATTGTTTACACCACCCGATCTGAGAGGCAGTTTCAATTTTCCCGGAAGTCGTGGTGGTGCTGAATGGGGCGGCGCTGCTTATGATCCTGCAGTCGGTATCCTATATGTAAGGTCGAATGACTCTCCTGAAATCGATTCTCTTCAAAAAGTCAGTCTGAATGATAAAGACGCTAACAAACCGTCTTATCAAAGAGGAAAAGCCTTCTACAGTAATTATTGTACCGGCTGCCATGGCGCCGACAGAAAAGGAAATCCACCGGAGTATCCTTCACTTATTGATCTCCGTTATAGAAGTACAAAGGAATCCGTACTACATAAAATCCGTAAGGGTGGTGGTAAGATGCCTTCATTTTCGAATGTGCTGACGGGCAATGAAACAGCCATCATCGCCTACCTTTTCGACAGTACTAATAAAAAGTTTTCACAGGCAGCCAGGGACCTGCTGGAAATAAAAAAGAATCTGTCATCACAAAAAGATACAGGCAGCGCCGATAAAACAGATACTGCCGTAACTTACCTGGATATAACCGCTTATGGAACTTTCAAAGGTCCTGATGGAAACCCGGGCATCAAGCCACCCTACGGAACTTTGAACGCGATTGATCTTAATACCGGTTTGTATTTATGGACGATACCTTTTGGCAATCATCCTGAACTGCAAAAGAAAGGAGCGCCTTTTACAGGTACTGTCGGTTCACCGGGTCCAATTGTTACCGCAGGCGGACTGGTTTTTATTGCAGGTACAAGAGATAAGAAATTTCGTGCCTTTGATAAAAACACGGGTCGCCTGGTGTGGGAGTTTGAAATGCCTGCAATAGGCTCTGCAACGCCATGCACTTATTACTGCAAAGGCAGGCAGTATGTTGCCGTATCGGTAGCAGGAAATAAAGATAACAAAGCGGGGTATATAATGGCTTTTGCATTGCCCTGAAAGGGTGGAAACTCATTTCAAGAATTATAAAAGCCGGATGCACACTTTATGTATCTTTAAATACAGGGTACTAAATATTTTTAAAACAAATGTTCTACACATGAAAACAGCAAGAAGATCAGTATTAAAGAAACTGGCCGCATCTATCGGAAGCGTTATGGGTTTAGGCTTGATAGCCAATGCAAAATCAAACACGTCAACAGAGAAAAAAGTGGGAAACGTAACATACTTCCAGAACGTGCCTCTGTTTTCAAGTTCTACAACGCTAGGTAACATGGTTTTTATTGCTGGTATAGGCGCCCATGAAGAACCGTTTGAAATTAAAGCGCATACAGAGGTCGTACTGAAAGGATTGGAAAAAGAACTTGTCAAGGCAGGATCATCTATGGAAAAAGTATTAAAGGTAACGGTGTTCCTCAATGATATTGCGGACTATGCAGGCATGAATGAAGTATACAAGGGAAGATTTGGCAGCAAACCTCCTGTCCGCACCACCGTTGCTGTTGCAAAAGGCGGCGTTCCCGGCAAATCTTTGGTAGAGATGGATTGCATCGCTTATATTTAAATAGGAGCTCATGTGGCAGACCTGTAAGGTTTCGGGTCAACCTGTGAGGTCTCTAAAGACCTCACAGGTTTGAAGGGGAGCATCTACATAACCTTTACGTTTGGAACAGCCTACTATTTGGTCGGGTCCTCGGTTAAAACCTGTGAGGTCTTTAGAGACCTCACAGGTTGACCCGAAAC
>CAXTDO010000155.1:3608-9731 GCA_964242315.1 uncultured Flavihumibacter sp. | reverse complement strand
ACAAGGGGAAATTGAAACTGGTATTGACTTTCATTTTGGATGGGATTTCGATCGCTATTGGTATGAACCACTTGGAAAGATATTCGGAATTTCCAGTAAGCAAACAGAGGATTTGGCTGCAAACCTTATTGTTAAGGAATGGAGTTCAGGAGAAAAGAATGGATATAATAACGATCCAAGAGTCATCCTTTGGAACCGTTCCAACAATGATCGAGAGACATGGCATGATCACGGAAGTTACCCTAGAACCGACAATTTAGATTTTTACTTATCTTACCATTCGATGCTTGTTGTTGCGGCAAGGCTAATTCAAAAAATGCCGGTAATCAGGACAAGAGATGACTCGGACGATGAACCATGGTCTTACTGGCAATCGAGGCATTTACTGACACGTCCGGATGGAAAGTGGTTGGCAGATTGTAGAGACCCTTTGCCACTAAACAGGCCCTTGTGGGTTTCAGAAGAAAAAAGAGATACCTGGCAAACTGAAATCACAGAAGGGGATTTTTTGAATTACATGCAGACAGAAACAAACGGGGAATTGTGAGTCAATGTAAAAGGAGGCTGGCATGAAAAGAATAACGAAAGAACAGAAACTATTTCTATTTCAACGGCACTTGTTTCACCTAAAACGTCAGATGCTCTTTTACGAGCATTAGCGACTTGTAGCGATCCATACGATTTTAAGCTACCTTATTTTGATGAAGAAGATATGGAAATTGAGTCCGGCTTATTTCAACTCGAAGGTTGGATTAATGAACGCCACGTTTCTAAAGAATTGGATAAATTTGATTCTTACGCAGATGAAATTGATTATCCTCCATATTCATTGGGTAGCACAATAGCTGAAAAATTAAGCTTATCAGCAGATCCAGATGGGAAAACCTGGCAAATTGCTCATAGCTCTGAAATTGTATTGTCTTGCGAAACATGGAGCAGCCACAGGGAAGGACGGGATGAAAAATCTGATCAATCAGGAATGCGATTAAAAGCCAAACTTTCATTCCTGAAAGAACTCTGTTCAATGCTTGGCTACGATTTGATATTTGAAGTTGGCATTAAAAGAGACATAAGCTATCGATATGATCGGGAGAAAAGAGAATGTGCAAAACCACAACACAAAATATTTATACTATCAGCAGGTGGAAAACTCAGAACTACAGGAGCAAATTATCAACTTGGGTAAACTATTTGTGCAGGAGCTCAAATTAGATCCAGGCGTTGACACTTTTTCTAAGTGGATGGCTCATTATATAGCGGAAAAGATGAAAGTAGCTGAGCAAGCTCTGTCGGATGAGGATAAGAAAGAAGCAGAAAAAGAATGCTTCGAAACTATTCTGGCATTGTGGAAACACCGATGGTCGCTGCCTTCCCGGAAGCGACCATCGGAAGAGTTTGAACCTATTTTGAAAACGTTGGAGCGACTCAATCCTGATGCAAAAGAGATTTTTGCCAGGATAGATTATGCGCTGAAGAATGGCAAGCATATACAGCGTTGGCAACAACAGGAAGATATGTTCCGTTTTTTAGAAAGACATTTTGTGAGTATGCAATTGTACTATACGGATTTTTTCGGCGTTTCCCTTGAAACAGGCGGAGAGTCTATTGATAAATATTACTACCTCGAATTTCGCCCGGACAGCAGAGGAGGCATACCCAACCATAACAGGCATTTTTTACCAAATGAGCATGTGATCATTGGCTTTATGTTACACAAGATCCTTTATATAGATGGCATGATCGAGGTAAATACATTACCAGCTTTACAGCGGACCATACGGCAGGAATATGAAGACATTAAACCAGGTATTTACAGGGCTTTGGCTAAAGCCAAAAAGATTTAGACCACAGAAATAGACAATGAAAAGGTAGATGACATGGTGGAAAAGGCTTTGCGGGATTTCGCAAAAATAGGCTGGATAGAACTGGATGGTTTGCTGTTTGAGCCTTTGCCTTCTTTTCAGCGGCTGCCTAAAATATATGGTGACTATATCAATGATCCTGATCGTTGGCTGAAAGATGATGCAATATCCGGTGTCACCAATAAATGGCATTGATGCAGTACAAGAGTTCGCTGGTTGGCGGAATTGAAGCTAAATACCTGTACTAAAGTCTCATCTATAAAAAATAAAAGACCTGGGTTAATAATGCTTGTACTACATTATGAAACAATACCCCAGATTATATAGCCTGTCTACCGTTGGACTTATTCATCACCAGGAATTCGATTATCAGTTTCATCCTTTCCGTACCGATTTTATAGGTGAGAGTGGTCCGGGCAAGAGCATGATCGCCGATATTATTCAGCTTATTTTAGTGGGCTCCGAAGCATTTGAATCTGCGACTGATGAAACCAGGAAACCGGAAAAAATAGTATTGCAAACGGAAGCTAGAAGTAAAGGTATAGGATATGCTTTTTTAAATATAGAAGTGAAACCGAGGCAATATTTGGTAGTAGGTTGTTATGTAGAAACGGGTGTACGGACTACTCAGGCATTTATTATACAGGCAGGGTACGACTGGCAGGATATTCAATATTTATCCGTCCCTATTTCCTTTAAACAGTTTTTAAATGAGGAAGAGATACAGCCGGTTGATATGCTGCCTGAATGGTTAGATATGCAGGGTTTGCATGGGAAAGTATGGCAACGGTATAAAGAGTTTCATAAACTACTATTTCGAGAAAAGATTGTTCCTTTAGATCTTGGATCAAGTGAAAGAATACTGAATGACTATGCGGGTATCTTGCAATCTTTTTCCAGAGGCAAAACGCTTGATACGCAAAAAAGTGAAAGCCTGAAACAATTTCTTTTCGGCGACCGCGACAGCAAGAGGATCTACGATATTTATAAAGGTGCGGAGAAAGAGCTGGAGATTAACAATAGCGATTATGGAAATAATCTTCGGGAAATTGAGCGGGTGACGCGAAAACAAAGGGCACTGGTACATCTTAAGGAGCTGAAAATCAGTAGAGATGGATATCAATATGCATGGTTACATCAAAGATTGTTGTATCAATACCAGGAAGCGGCAAGGCTTGAAAAGGAAGTAAGCGATTGCGCTGGCAATTATTTGAAGGCAGCGCAACACCGGGACATCCTGAAAGAATTGTTGTCAGAAGAAATAAAACGGTTGACCGACCTATTGCCGGATCTGGAATTTAAACTAAAAGCGGCGGAGATTACTTATAGCGATATTCAGCCCAAACATGCCCAAATAGTACAGGTTGTTAATTGGTTAAAAGTGCTTGATTGCACTTACGAGGAATTGGAAGATAGATACACAAAATATAAGCAGAATTTGTCGGAGAAAGCGGTATTGATGCCTTTTCTACAGGCATTGGAACGAAAAAATATACTAGCAACGTTTGACGCAATTACAGATAAGCAATCATTTCCCGTGCTGAATGAACATGTCGCAGGGACAATCACTGAGCTACAAGAACGTATACAACAAAAAAGTCAACTGAAGAAATATGCAAATCTCAATGATCCCCAATCGCTGGCTAACTGGGCATTGAAACAGAAACGAGCTTTTAGCAAAGAAGCAGAAAGTACTATTTTTCACTTTCAGGATTTACCTCGGAAAAAGCCGTCGAATTTAGGTGATTACTTGCCTGAGCCTAATGAGCTGATATTGTCTTTAATTGTTGCTGAAAAAGAAGAGAAGGGGTTTTGGATTCAATTGAATGGAATAAGAAAATATATTGAGCATGTTTCGGAACAGATTTTAGATACAACCGATGAAAGCAAGATTCGAACCTATTTTGAGCAATATAGCAGCACGCTTGAGAAAGATATATCGCAACTTGAAAAACAAAGAAAGGTTTACGATGAAATAAAAACAGCAATAACTGAAACTGAAAATATTGTACAGGTATTATCGGCTTACCAACGAAAGGAAGCGTTACAGCTCTTACGGGACATTCCATCTTTAAACATTAGTGAAGAACGCTTTCAAGAGCTAAAGCAGGTTTATAAAGACAAAGAAGCAATTAAGGAAAAAATTGAGCAGGCGAAAGGGAAAAAGGAAAAATTTGAAGAAGATCGCCGTATTTTAAAAGACGATTTAAGGGAGTATCAATCTATAGAAAATACGCTGAAAGCGAATGCTCATGTGCAAGATGAGGTACAAGATATAATCGACCAGTATTCAAATGAGTATGCTGCCCGTACATATTTATTAGAAAAAGGAAACATCTCGTTATCCCTGCAAAAGGCTGTAAAGAAGACTGAGTTTTTTAATGACCAAAAGGAATTAATTCAGCCCAATTTAAACACAATCCATCAGGTCCCCCGTTTTAAAACAGAATTGGATGTAGCCACAAGTGAATTGCAAAAAGCTAAAGCGGAATATACGAAATGGTATCATCAATTACCGGATAGTTTGATTTCGGAGGTATATATTGTTGAGCCAAAAGAATACTATCAAAAATATTTTGAAGCAGAAACAAACTACAATACAAACTACTCAAATATCATACAACAATACATCGCTTCAGAAAGCTATCGGTTTGGTGAGATTAAGGATTTTGTTGAGCTGGCAAAGAATCTTTTACCAGAAGCATTTCAGCATGCAATAATGGAACAATCGGATTCCGACATTATTGATACCATTGCCCGTTATCTTGAAAGCATTAATGAGAAGAATAAGAATCTGAACAATCGTAAAATTCAAAAAATAAAAAACCTGTTGGATGAAGTAGACGAAATCATCACCAAACAGGAAAATACGGCTCGCAGGATAGAGCATTTTTTGCAGAACGGTGCTCAAATTACAGGTGGCTATACAGCCCGTTTGCGTAAAACACCGGCTACAAATTATCCTAAATCATGGATGAGCAGTTTCAAAGAAATGATTGAGGATAACCGACAACCGGGCAACCTGCAAACAAAGTTGGGAGAAAAAATTGACCTGACGGAAATGATGAAAACTGCTTTTCATAATTGCGGCGGGCCGTTACATATTAATCCCACCATTCAAAAATTGCTTGATCCCTCTAATTACTACGAGCTTTTTTTCACTATGGAATCTGAAAGCGGACGGATTAATAAAGGCAGTACAGGGCAAATTTATGCAGCTACAGCTTTGCTTTGCATTGCCCGTTTGTCTATTATGAGCCTGGAAAAAGGAAAGGAATTGGAGCCGGCAGTACGTCTAATGCCGATTGATGAAGCGGAAGGGCTTGGTTCTAATTATGACATGCTGCACGATATTGCGCAGAAATATGACTACCAGTTGATTTCTCTTTCTATTGGCCCTGTGGGAAAATTTAGAGATGGTGAGCAATATCTGTATATGCTCCACAAAAATATGGAAGTAGAGGAACCTGTGAATTATACGCCTGTAGCCATTTTATGTGATGATGATAAAATGCACAACGTATGAGTAATCGGAAGCTAACATGGCGTCATTTAAAAGGATTAAACCAACTGTATCTTGCTGACCGGACAGAAGCTAAGATAACCGATAATGGCTACATTAAAAATGTCCTAATGGCACAAAAAAAGCTGATCAGGCATAAGTCTGGCAACTTAAAAGTGCTAGAAGCGACAACAGCTTATAAAAGCTTTTATGAGCAAAATTTAGAAACAAACTATGCCTTGTACGAGTCATTTTTACAAAAGCAGCAGCTCGAAGACGATACCAGAAGAAGATATACCGAAGAAGACATCCGAACATTAATGTTTATATCAGAACAAAAAGAAGAATTGGTTAAGAACCTGACAACTATCCGAACGTTTTCCGTAAATATCTTTAAAGGGATGGGGTCTAAGTACTTAGAAAACAAGCCTGGATTAAAAAGTGCCGTTTGTACAATATTGGAAATAATAGATTTTCCTGAGAAAGACCCTAAAAATTTGCAGTGGAGATTTGTGACCGATTGTATTAGCCCTAAAGCTATTGTGCTATGTGAGAACCTCGATCGCTTAAAAAATCCATGGCAAGCCCGGGAAGCAAATTTGGAGTTATGGTACGTGGGCGGCAACAATATTGGCATAATTGATTTCATTGATACGGGCAAATTACGTCTGTCCATTTATTATTGCTGTGATTGGGATTTTGATGGCTTATCAATTTATTCCCGAATAAAACATAATATCAAATCTAACGGTCATGACT
>CAXTDO010000155.1:0-3598 GCA_964242315.1 uncultured Flavihumibacter sp. | reverse complement strand
TTAATTCCTGACGCTTATGAAGTATCGCTGCCTATTGATTCGCCACATTATAATAGCAGATGGAATTTTAATAAGAGATTATCAGGATTGACGCACGAAAATTTTTCGGATGAAGCCGTTAATCTCATTGAACGGCTGATACAAGATAACAAGTGGATTGAAGAAGAATCACTGGATTTAATAGGTATGTTTGTCAGCTAAATCTAGTAACTTTCATTTATATTATTATGAATATATTGCATGATTTAATAGATTTACTACAACAGAATTTAATAAAATTACTACGAACTGTAAGACTTTCCAACCATTTACGATTCACTCAATAGTCTTAAATCCGCTAAAAAATGGTTGAGTTTTGTACCACAGGGGTCACTATTGGAAGTTGAATCCTTTAACTTCATAATTTTGAAAGGTTTATCATTTTAATCAGCAACGCTTTGCTTAAGTGCCTTATGCAAGGCACTCCTTTACAAAACCAAACAGGTTCGAGTGCCAACGCCTTTCTATCAAAAGTATAATTCAAAGAAGGATTAATTGCCTTCCGAAACATTTGAGTAATTAAGAATTAATTAAGTTTTGACTTGGCCGATTTGTTTTCATATCATTCAATACATTATTAGCAGTGATTGATAAATTAGATTTTTGCAGATGCTTTCGTGTTGCCTGATTCCAAAATAAATTCCACGATAGGCGTCGGGTCCTTCAAACTGTGCGGATGATGACCGTTATTGGGTTTTGCCATTACTTTTATCTTACCACCCATTTTTTTAAACCGTTCCTCTACAATATTTATATTTTCTGTCATGGGAACAACATCATCTGTTTGGCCGCAGACACATAATATTGGTATGTTGGCTTTTGCCAATGGTTCCAGGTTATCTACCGGATTAAATTTATATTCCAATGCTTCCTTATCGCTTGCAAATACATAGGCCGTCTTTAATTTTTCCCAATCAGCAGGCGAGCCAACACCTTTTCCTTTACCGCCCGGCCAACTCTTGAAATCACAAACCGGGGCGTCAACATATATGCAACTGACTTTATCTGGGTGGCGTGCAGCCCAATTAAAAGCGAATAAACCGCCACGGCTAAATCCTTCCAAAACCACTTTGCTGTTTAACTTTTTTTCTTGTGTAAGATACTCGTAAAATTTATCCATGATATCCAGGGACGCTGGTGACCCATACATGTCCTGCATATCGATATATGCAACATGAAAGCCTTTTGCAGCCAATGCGCTATCACCCTGCGGTTCGTGACCAAAAAATTCTGTACGCCATATCCAGGGTTTGCCAGACATAGCTTTCAAAGGTTCTACTACTAAACAATTTCTTCCGGCCAGCCCAAAATCTGTTCTGTCAAATCCCAACCATTTTGATTTTATGTTAGAACTGGAAGAAGGAGTAAGCAATGTATACGCTGATGTATCAACTTGCCAGTTATCGGTTCTAAACGGTGTTACCGGTAATCCCTCGCTGCTGAATAAATTTCCAATGGACGTATTTCCAAAGGCATATCTTACTGCCACCGGAGCTGTAACCACTTTACTCCAAACAATCAATTTATCTTTTTCAATTTTTGATTGCGCCGGATAAAATATTTTATCAGCACCTGCAATGTATAATTCAGTTACAGTTTTATCTTTTGAAATTAAAGTAGTTCTTACATTATCAAAAGAAAATACCGCTTTATTCTTTTTAATCGTCATCTCCTTATACACCGGACTTCTATAAACGATGCCCGATTTATGATACGTTTCGGCAAGTGCCCAGTTCGCCAACCGGTACCCCACGTCATGTTTGTTGACAGGATGAATATTTTTTACATCACTAACCAAATCAGCTATTACTATCATTCCTACATTTTTATGATCCATACACTTTGCCTGTGCTTCCTGTAACAAAGCCGCTATATTTTTATTTGCATAATTAAAAGGTGCAATCTGTACATAGTAAAAAGGGAAATCTTTGTTCCAGCTTTTACGCCAGGCATCAATCATTGCAGTAAAAAGTTTTTTATAACTACCTGCAGTGCCGGTATTGCTTTCTCCCTGGTACCAAATAGTACCCGCTATGGAGAAATTGGTTACAGGTGCAATCATTGCATTAAAAACAGAGCTGGGTTTATAAGGCCACCATGCGGCAGGCGCTAATTTGGCAGCAGCATTTTTTAATTCGGGATCATCATTCACAATATTTTCAGGCGTCCAGGTTTCTGCCGCTGTGCCTCCCCATGAAGTGTTTATTAAGCCAATGGGAACATTCAATTCTTTATTCAATTTCTTGCCAAAAAAATAACCTGCGGCGCTAAATGTTTTTAAAGTATTGGAATCGCAAACCATCCATTTGCCGCTACAATTATCCTGCGGATAAGTAGAGGTAGCTTTCGAAATAGTAAAGAACCGAATGCTGTCATTAAACGCCGTGGGCAGTTCCGCTTTTACATCCGGCAAACCCCACCGCTCACTCATTTCCATATTCGATTGGCCTGAGCAAACCCAAACTTCTCCAATTAATATATTTTCTAAAACAATTTTATTGTTGCCCCTTAATGTTATTGTAAAAGGGCCGCCGGCTATTGGTGTTTGAATATTTAGTTGCCAATTAGCATCTCTTGTCGCTACTACAGAATCCGTTTTATTATCCCATGAAATAGTAACATAAATTTTTTCTGCAGGCGCTGACCATCCCCAAAGTTTTACGGATGATTGTTGTTGCAAAACCATATTGCTGGTAAGAATAGAAGGCAACCTCACATCTGCAAATGATGTGAGTGCAATGCCCAGGCAAATGATATTAACCAGAAGTTTTTTCATATTAAACATCAATAAAGAATTTTATAGTTTCATAAATGTTCGTTAATCACTTGTGCCATTCTCACTCCTAAAATCCAGGTACCGTCTGTTCCGAAATGAAGCTGATCCTGCGGGTAATTTGTGTTACGATCATTTGCACGGCGACTTAAATCATCTGTTTGAACAACAAATGCCCTGTTCACTGATAAGGCCATTCCGGATTGCTGATCAACATCATGCTGGGCCTGCCTGATTGTCTTAATACCAACACCAGTTAATGGCGGCGGACAAACATAGCCATACACGAAAAGCATTTTTGGTGCATGAAGTTGTTGCCTTACCTGTGCAATAAAATGTTTGAGCAGTATTCCATATTGTACACTTATAGAATCAGGCGAATATGCTTCGGCCTCACCTTGTTGCCATAGCATTCCTTTTATCAGAGGTTCGTATCCTCTTTTGCGTAAGCTATCCAGCCCTGCATGAACTGTTTTCATGAATTCTTTGTATTGAAAACCCTGATGCATCGTATCAGTCTCACTTTGGCCGGGATTCCATTCAGTATATAAATTAGTGCCGCTATGAGCATGCTTTATGATAGCAATATGTGAACCTGGTATGGAAGCATTTATTTTACTTGCAAAGCCTAATTCCGGGCCAAACCTGTCGGGTGATTCTGAGGCCTGGTGCATAGGCTGCCATGTGTATTCGGGCAAGTCACTTTTTAAATGCGGAGGCCCTGAATGGAATATCGTTACCTCTTTATTTATTTTCATAGTATCAGACATGTTGGCTAAGTAGCCT
>CAXTDO010000154.1:0-9793 GCA_964242315.1 uncultured Flavihumibacter sp. | reverse complement strand
ACAGCACAAAAATAGCCAAAGCGTTCTCATCAGCTCGTTCTGAAAAGATCATTTACGTAGACCATGAACATCATTCCAACAAAGGTTTAAGTGCAAGCCGCAATCATGGAATTGCGATAGCAAGAGGACAACTTATTGCCGTGCTTGATGCGGATGATGTGTGGTCTCCACATAAATTACGTTTGCAGGTGGCTGTTATGAAGGCCAATCCACAGGCATCCATGCTCTGTGAAGCTTCTGAGTATTGGTATAGCTGGAATAAAGATAAAGCTATCAGTAAGGATGAAATTATTCCAGTAGGGAAGCTGTGGGATAAAGTATTTTTTCCACCGCAACTGGCAGAGATGTTATATCCTTTGTCGGATGGAGCCGCCCCTTGTCCTTCAGGTATCATCGTGAAAAAGTCGGCGTTTGACAGGCACGGCGGTTTTGAAAGTCATTTCACCGGGAAATACCAGTTGTATGAGGACCAGGCATTTTTTATAAAGATATACCTTAATGAACCGGTATATATTTCTTCTATGTGTAATAACAGGTACCGGCAAAGAGAAGGATCGCTTGTTCAAAAGGTGCGTCATGAGGGCAATTATGCCATTGTTAGAAAATACTTTCTCAATTGGCTTCAACAATACCTGCGTCAAAACAATATAGCAAATAAAAATGTTGACCGGTTGCTCATACGTGCATTAGAACCTTACAACCGGCCGCTGCTGTACGCTGTGAAGAACTTAGTAAATCGCATTCTTGTTCATTTAAAAAAATTATCAGGCAGATGAATGATCCATTACTAACCGTTTTAATGCCTGTTTATAATGCTGAAAAATACCTGGCTCAAGCTATAGACAGCATGCTGCAACAGACTTTTCATGATTTTGAATTCCTCATAATTGATGATGGTTCCAGCGATTCCAGCGTAGCAATTATTAACGCTTATTTCGATCCGCGAATCAGGCTTATCACAAACGAAAGTAACCTGGGCATCTCCGCTACGCTTAATAAAGGAATTGCAATGTGTTCCACTGAACTCATTGCACGAATGGATGCCGATGATATCAGTTATCCTGACAGGTTACAAAAACAATATGATTTCTTTTTAAATAATCCGGAATGCGCCTTGCTCGCTACCTGGGCAAGAGAAGTAAATCCCGGAGGGCAGCCTTTAACAACAGAGATGATCAACAGTGCTTATCTTTATTATGCACTGGTATTTCAGTGTGTTATCTATCATCCAACTGTAATGTATAAGCGTAGTGCTGTAATGAGCGTTGGAATGTACAATACGCCTTACTCAGAAGATTTTGAAATGTGGTGGCAGTTAACCCGTAACTACAAAGTTGCCTGCCTTCATGAAGTATTGCTGGATTACAGAATAACCGATGAAAGCCTTTGCCGGACGACAAAAAAAATGGAATATGATACGGCTCAGTATGCCCAGGTATTAAGAAACATTCATTATTACACAGGTTATGAATATAAACTTAATTATAATGAAGTAGAGTGTTTACGTTACAATTGCGAGCCACTTTTAAATGAAGATAGTGTTGATGCTATAGTAATATGCCTGGATAAACTTGCATATATCAATAATGCCATTCTTAATAAAGATAATATTAACCGTATTGAAGATAATATTGAGCAGGCAGGTTTTCAAAAAAGGCAATCCATTATTGATTATTTCAGCGTTTACCTTCCTTTTAAAAAGTTTGCCTCCCTGCTGGCACGAACCGGTAATATAAAGCGTCTTACAGGTTACACCGCAAAGTACCTGTTGAAAGGAGGTAAGATTTAATAATCCTACATTGTTTTCATAATTATTATAAACAGTAATCTTCCATCCTGTTTTATTAAAACAAAAAACCTGCTGATCAGGCGGGTTTTTTATTGAAGAAGTGTATAGTGAGAACTGCTATGCTGCTTATTGCTTCACAAACTTTTTAGTGATGATATGTCCATCATAGCTGATGTTGATGATATAAACGCCGCTGCTGAAAGAAGAAACATCTATAGAAACAGTGTTAGTATCGGCAGACAAAACGATGGTTTTAAGTTTTACTCCATTCATGGAGTAAATGCTCATTGACGCTGCCCGGGTATTTTGTGGTAAGTTTAGGGCAACGTGTAGATTTTCAGATGCCGGATTCGGACTCACTCTTACTGCAACAGCGGTTGCTTCCGATACGTTCGACTCTATTGCTGTAAGGCTTGCGCTTGTTTGTGTTGCTTCCTGCAATGCCGAGGCTGCTGGAGGCTGCTTCAACAATATGATAGACGAAAAAGGAGCGATAATAATAGTTCCTGAATATGGTTTGTTTGAAGGATCTACATAAGTACCGGTTAATCTTACTGATTTTGGTACAGCGGTAGCGTTGTATTCAAAGCGCATATAATCATTAGCATTGATGAAGGTTACATCAGCTTCATAAATATTCATGTTATCGAGCCAGAAAGGGCAATCCAGACCACCTGTTTCAAAAACGATTTGAGCATTCGTCTCTGTGGAAGGCGCTGTAAAAACAAACTGGTTTTCAGTACGGGTAGTGGTAAGGTCAAAATACTTGGTTTCTGAAAGAATATTGTAAGTGCCACCGTTCTGTTTTATTGTACACTTCATCGTTTTACGGGATGAATAACCCAGCAGGCTGAATTTAACCAGGTAGGTTTTACCGGCTATCATGGTACCAAAGTTAATATAAGTACCTACATCATTGGTAGCACCACCTGAGGCGTCAAAAGAAACCTGCAAGGCGCCGCCATCCATCTTGTCATTGTTGAAGGACGCTGTTGAAATACCAGGTGAAGACATAACTGTCACACCATCTATATTGCTGTTGAAAGCGCCATTGGCAAAATTGTTAGTGCCTACCAGGCGATTTACTATATAAGCCGGGATTCTAATCGGGCTATTTAAAGACTGTCTGTCGTAGCCATAAGTAGCCTTCCATCCTGCCAGGTCGTACCAACCCGGATTGTATTGGCCATTTTCTAAATTATTAGTAAAAATGATACCATTATCCGCCGTTGGCCTAACGTAGTTATTGCTGTCGTAAGTACCGAAATTTTTAATGTCATCAAGGGTGCTTACATTTTCTATCAGAACCTGGTTAGACTTACTGGAAGATATTACATTTCTGGTTGTTTTCACATTACGTATCGGGTCACCTGGCTCAAGAGCGTCATGAACCATACTTATCTGGATGCCGTTGTTATAAAAAGTATTGTGGGTAAGATTCATTTCGTGCGAGTTGTGCAGATATATACCGGCACGTACGCAGTTGGCTATGGTATTGTCTGTAATATCTACATTGGTTGATCTGTCATCAGTATAAATACCCACTGCACCGCCGGGTATGGAGTTATTGGTTCCTTCAAATGCGCCAATGCCGTTGAGCACTACATTGCCGGTTACCTTTCTGCCAACCTTATCCCATCCACCCCAGGTATAAATACCACCACCATCGCTTACTGTAAGATCAAAGTAATTAACCACATTGTTTTTTACAAGTGTATAATCACCGGTGAAAGTGATGCCGCAATATCCGCTACTGTCTACTTTATTAAGTTCAATAACATTATATGGAGAGGAATCTATAAACAGGCCAACCATCTGCTGGTTGTTGCTACTACCCATGCCGGGAATGGTTCCGCTGTTACGAACTGTATTGCCTTTAACGGAAGCGTAAGACGATCCCGGGTATAATTTTACACCTGAGTTATTGGAGTGATTGATCAGGTTGTTTTCGATACTCATATAAGGACAATTGTCGGCCGATATGCCATCAAGGCCACTATAGTTAATTTCACTGTTCTGAATTTTAACGTTAGAAGAGTTGTTTAACTGTATGGCAGCTACATTGGCGCCCCTGAAACATAAATTATCAATGGTGATATAATTATTATTATTTATAAATACCAGGGTATCTGCCAAACTTGTCATAACAGAATAACCGGTTGGGACCGCTGACCCAAAAAACATTTTTAATTTTTTGGTAGCGCGATTGAAATACCATTCGCCCAACTGATCTAGGGTTAAAGGACTGTTCTGGATAAAGAAACCATATCCGTCCAGTGCATTATGAGGTGTTGGTGATACATATGTAAGTGTATTGCCTGAATGATTGGTAATAGGCCCTCTGTCGAGTACCCAGTCGTTCTTACGTATTACAACCTCAGCGCCAGACCAGTTAACAGAAGTACTGAGTTCGTTATCAGTTATCTGGGTGTTGTCTACATGTGATTCAATAATAAGATATCCTCTTTTAGGATCAGAGAGATTTGGAAAGCGGCCCATACCTTTAACAGTGCCATTTAAAAGCACCAGGTTAAGATAAGAAGCAGAACTGATTGCGGTTTCCCAGGTTCCGTTACCCGAAGCGGTCCAGTTTTTAACGGTACTAAGACCGTTGATGACAGGCCTGCTGCCGGTACCGTAAGCAGAGAAAATGATAGGGGCATCCGCGGTGCCTGACTGTTTCATAACAATAGAACCTGTAAATGTTTCTCCCCTGTTAAACAGCACAGCGTCACCTGCTTTTAAGGTGCTCATTATGCTGTTAAGTTTTTTAAGTGTTTTCCATGGGGTAGCAGGATTCATCGCCTGTGCAACTGTTCGCGAATCATCACCATTAACAATAGAAAAATAATAATTAGTAGTTCCTCTTAAATCAGCGGTGGTTGCATTGGGTGCAGCGTTGACATTCGCAAAAAGGCATAATGACAAAAAAAGATGGATAAAAAGTTTCATAGGATAAGGTTATAAGGTTAAGATTAGCGTACGTAATAAAAACTGGTTGAAAAATTTCCTGCTTGGTTTTGAGGAAGTATCAATTGTTAAGATTATATACAATCAGGTCAAAGGTATAGTGAGGATACAACGCTGTTTATGACCTTTATCGCAAATGTTAATGAGAGATATCAGTACCTGTACTGATATGAGCCAGGCGAAGAAAATAATAAGTTTATAGTAATATGATACCTAATGTTCTTCAATTGTTTACAATAAAGCTGGCAGATTCGAAAGGCGTAGTATAA
The DNA here is from genome assembly GCA_964242315.1 of uncultured Flavihumibacter sp. Taxonomy (GTDB): domain Bacteria; phylum Bacteroidota; class Bacteroidia; order Chitinophagales; family Chitinophagaceae; genus JADCRZ01. The sequence goes on along the minus strand of CAXTDO010000154.1, from coordinate 4,765 downwards.
GAAAGGAATGATTATTAAATAAAAAAAATCGTCAGTTACAACCTGTTAGCAGGGGTAAAAGACGATTATAAAGTTTGAGGACAGGCCTCCTTATAGATCTTAAATAGCTTGCACTACTATAATACTTTGGTCCAAAGTTCTACATCATCAGCATGAAAGTAAGGTGATAAAGGTGCCTCATTACCATTTGCATCTATACAAATAAAACCGATTTTTGCCGTTCCACCTGTTACAACAAAATCCAGCGTATTTAATTCTCCTTTAACGTTAGAGTTTATTTTGTTTTTTACATCTGCCCCACCTCCGTTTACCCACAGATACATGCCGGTACCAACAGCATCAGCATAAACTTTATAAGTATAAGTGCCATCTTTCAAACCTGTTATCGTTTGATAAATTTTACCATTCCAGGGTGTCTCCTGTGGAGCTCCGGGATAATGAGACGACTGGGCGGCATAAAAATTCAGGCCATACTTACCGGTTCTTACCGCATCAGGGCTCGATTGAAAACCATAGATTCCAACATACGTCGTTTCAATTTTCCAGCCTTTTAATGAATCTTCAAATCCGGGATTAATTACCGTTATCTGTACCGCTTTAGGATCATCAGAGCTTTTCTGGCAGGATGTAATTGACAACACAAACAGCATAATAATAAACGTACTTAATAGAATTGATATTTTTTTCATGGTTTTTTTTTAATGCATTATAAGTTACAGCATGATGGCATAAGTTATGAAATCAAAAAAGATACCCTTTGTAAACGAAAACTTACTTTATAATAGTATAGCTGCGGTAATATAATAGCTCGTTTTAATATAATTTGATAATCAACGTATAATAATAACCGAAGTGGATGGTGGAATTTCTAATCTTATTAAGAGAATTACGTTAAAGTAATTGATTTTCCTGATTTGGGAAAATTATATGTTTGCTATAATATACTTTTAACAATCGTTTTACTTCACTTTACTAATAAGAAAAGGCTTCCATAGAAGCCTTTTCTTATTAGTAAAGTGAAATATTATTGCTTAACAAATTTTTTGTAGACAGTATGACCGTCACAATTATAATTTATAATGTACACACCCTTACTCCATGTTGAAACATCCAGCGTTAAGCGCTGAGAAGATGATGTAACCGGAATTACTTTCATAATAGCACCCGATATGGAGGTGATGGAAAGAGCGGATTTTTGTGTTCCCTGTGGCGCGTTGAGCATTATCTGAACATTGTCAGTTGTTGGATTAGGACTAACATTCGCACTCAGGATTTTTGAATTCAAGCCATCTTCAGTAACCGATTGTATTGCTGCAACATTTGCTACACGTTGAGTTGCAGTAGCATCATCAATTATTTGATTTCCTGCCTGATTAATAAGAACAGCAGACGTGAATGGCGCCAAAGTTATAATACCAGAGTAGTAATTGCTTTTAGCATCTACATAATTTCCAATTAATGGAACATTTATAGGGCTTGTAGTTGTATTATATACAAATTTTATATAATCATCAGGATTTGTAACAATAGTATTCACATCATACATCTCCAGGTTATCTAACCAGAAAGGGCAGTCAGGTCCGGGAAGTTCAAAACTAAGTATTGTTGCATTTGCAGATACAGGAGCTGTGTATAAAAAAACGTTTTCAGTTCTTGTATTTGAGATCGTAAAATATCTTACGTCGGAAAGATGTGCATAACTACTTCCGTCCAGTATGAATGCTTTAATAGTTTTTCCGGCATTATTACCGATCAGGCTGAACTTAATTTGATAGGTTCTGCCACTTGTTGTAGGACCCATGTCAGCATATGTTCCAACGTTGTTATCAGCACCTGAACTCGCATCAAAAGTAACCTGAACGGCGCCTCCATCAAGTTTGCCACCGCTAATCCAGGAAACAGCACATTTGCCGGGACTGGAATTACAATAAACATTTCCTGTGTTGCTGTTGAAGGCTGAAAACGCATACCTGTTTCCACCGTTATAGCCGGTTATCTTAAAGGGAGTTATTTTCATCGGACTGGCATGTGACTGCTGGTCATAGTTCGGGAAAGCTGATTTCCATCCACCTACATTGTAAAAATTGTAAGTATAATTTCCGGTATTGTTCCGGTAAGCTGAATAAATAACCCCATTATCATCTATCGGCCTGTTATAATAATTATTGTTAAAAGTACCGAAGTTTGCAATGTCATTACTTGTAGAACTCATTTCCAAAAGGAACTGGTAATACTGTTTGCTAAATAGAATATTATTATCGAGTATAACATTTCTTATGGCATGATTGGGAGCTATCGGATCATGTACCATTGAGAGCTGCGTACGATTGTTAAACATAGTATTGTTTCTCAATACCATTTCATGAGAATTATGAATAAATATACCGGATCTGCTACAATTAGCAACGGAATTATCAGTCATTTCAACATTTGCTGATTCATCATCATGGTAAATTCCGGTAGAACCCGTAGGACCTGTGTCGGTAGTACCTTCAAACGCACCAATTCCGTTTAAAACAATATTACCAGCAATTTTCCTGTTGTATTTAGTAAGCTCTCCCCAGCCATAGATACCCCCACCATCGTCAACGGTAACGCAAAATGTGTTTACGTAATTATTTTTTACCAAACAGTTTTCACCGGTAAAAGTAATGCCGCTAAGGCCGGTATTCAAAACGGTATTGAGTTCCGTAGTATTACCATTGCCATCAACATAAATACCATTATACTGCTGGTTTCCACTTTGACCCATACCTGGCACAAGGCCCGTACCCTGAACAAAATTGTTTCTGACAAAGGAATTTGATACGGCATTACATTGAATTGCAATGTTGTTCGTATTTGTGATGGAGTTGTTTTCAAATACAAAGCTCGAAACATTTGCTGCGGTAACGGCGTTGGTACCTGAAAGGTCAATATTGCAATTCTGAATACGGATATTCTGAGAGTTTTCAACTTTCACAGCATTATCATCTGCACCTAAAAAGAAAAGATTATCAATAGTAATGTTGGAACGGCCCGAAATAGTAGCTAAATTATTAACCGTGCCGGCCCTTACATCATACAAATTTGCATTGTTAGAGCCGAAATATATTTTAAGTATTTTTTGAGAACGATCAAAATACCATTCACCCAATTGATCAAGAGTCAACGGACTGTTTTGAATAAAATAACCATATCCATCATTAGGCTCGTGGGCGGTAGGTGAGTTATAATAAATGTTATTACCATTATGATCGGTAATTAAACACCTGTCAAGAACCCAGTGCTGTTTTCTGATAACTACTTCAGCACCCGTCCAATTTGGCGAACCACCGAGTTGGGGATCTTTAATTAAATAATTTCCGGCATGGCTTTTCAAACTGAGATAGCCTCTGTTAGGATCAGTAAGATTTGGATACCTTCCTAAAGTTTGGGCAACGCCGTTCATTGTAACATTGTTCACCACATCCGATGAAGGACATGAAGCCTGCCATATACCATTACCAATGGATGTCCAGTTAGTTATTTTGGAAAACCCATTTATAACCGGCTTGTTGCCGATGCCATAAGCCGAAAATATTATACCCGAAGTAGTCATATTGATGGCACCTTCAAATACATCGCCCCTGTTAAATAACACAGCATCACCCGATTGAAGAGTAGACATTATAGAATTGAGCTTGTTAATCGTTTTCCACGGAGTTAACGGACTTTTAGCCTGTGCACTGCTGCGTGAATCATCTCCGTTTGCTGAAAAATAATAGTTGTTTACTCCTGTCAGGCCACCATCTCCGGGAGCGTTCGTAGGCGTTTCAACGATCACAGGATTGGATATAGCAGGAGGTGGTGTTTCAGCCACCGGTGGTGTTATAGTTGCCGGAGTCAAAACATTATCCGGTACCCTTTGACGGGCAAGGCCACTGGTAGAAGACCAGTATAATTCCATTACCTGTCCGCCACCCTGTTGAAAATAGGTAATGGTAATAGGGTTCAGGCCTGCATTTAATGCAATAGAGCCTGTTTTAGACTGCGCTGCATGAAGGCCATCGTTGTTAACTAAAGAAGCTGATGAACCGTTTATATAAACCTTACTACCATCATCAGATACGGTTTCAAATGTATAAGTGCCGGTAGAAGGAACATTAATATTCCCCTGCCAAACAAAAGCGTAATTAATATCCCGGTTTCTGGGAGAAAGATCAATATTAACCGAAGTGCCTGATTTCACCGGAGTAAGTGAGCTAAAATCAGGTAAGGTAGAAAAGTTTCCTTCATAATAATTATAGCTGATACCACCAGACGCAGGTGGTGCGGAAGAAGTGGTATTACTCAAAACGTTATCGGGTATAAGCTGACGGCCTATACCGGTGTTAGACGACCAGTAAACATCACAACTTTGGCCGCCCTGATTTTGAAAGAATGTAACTGTTATCGGATAAACACCTGCATTTAGTACAATAGAGCCGGTGCGTGACTGAACTCCATGCAAACCGTCATTATTTATTAACGGCGTTGCGGTAGAACTATAAGGTCCTATGTATAACTTACTGCCATCATCCGAACTGGTTTCAAAAGTGTAGGTGCCTGTTGAAGGAATACTAATGTAGCCCTGCCAAACAAAAGCAAATGAATTATCTTTATTACGCGATGCCAGGCTGAAATTGTTAGTAGTGCCTGTTTTTACAGGTGTTAAAGTGCTGAAGTCAGGAAGAAAATTCCATGACCCTTCATAATAGTTATAATTTAACCCTATAGAAGGTGTTGATGAAGAGCCGTTTGTAGT
>CAXTDO010000153.1:0-9796 GCA_964242315.1 uncultured Flavihumibacter sp. | reverse complement strand
GATTATGACTGCTATAAAGGAAACGCTTGATCCGCTGGGTGTTGCGGTTGTTATTGAAGCTTCTCATTTATGCATGATGATGCGCGGCGTGCAGAAACAGAATTCCGTTACCACCACTTCCGCATTTTGGGGAGAGTTTGAAAAGATAGAAACCCGCACTGAATTCATCAACCTGATTGGTTCTAAGTTGCATTGATGAAGGAGGATTTACAGGATTAAAATAATTTACAGAAATTAGATACAAAATTCTGTAAATTCCGCTTTCTGGGGAGAGTTTGAAAAGATAAAAACCCGCGCTGAATTTATCAACCTGATTGGTTCTAACTTGAATCAATGAGCAGGATTTACAGGATTAAAAATAATTTATAGAATTGCATGCAAAATTCTATAAATTATTTTTAATCCTGTAAATCCTGCTTCAAGACAATTTAAATCATCTCCAATGAAGCATGCATTTGTATTTCCAGGACAAGGCTCTCAATTTCAGGGAATGGGTAAGGAATTGTATGAGAACAATGCTTTTGGAAAAAAGCTGCTGGAGCAAGCCAATGAAATACTGGGCTTTCGCATCTCGGATATTATGGTCTCGGGAGCACTCGAAGAGCTGAAGCAAACAAATGTAACACAACCCGCCGTCTTTCTGCATTCGGTTATCTCTTATAAAAGTTTGGAAAATGCCAGGCCCGACATGGTTGCAGGTCACTCACTGGGTGAATTTTCTGCGTTAACCGTTAATAACACATTGAGTTTTGAAGATGCTCTACAATTAGTTTCTATCAGGGCTGAAGCCATGCAGAAAGCCTGTGAACTGCAACCCTCCACTATGGCGGCGATTCTTGCCCTGCCTGATGAGAAGGTTGAAACAATTTGCCAGGAGGTTTATAAGGAAACCGGTGAAGTGGTGGTACCCGCAAATTACAATTGTCCGGGACAGTTGGTAATCTCCGGATCAGTTAAAGGAATTGAAATTGCCTGTGAGCGTATGAAAGCCGCCGGAGCAAGAAGGGCGGTAGTACTGCCTGTAGGAGGTGCATTTCATTCACCGCTGATGCAGCCGGCCCGTGAAGAATTAAAGCAGGCTATTGAAAAAACAATATTTCATCAGCCGGCAAGTTACGTTTACCAGAATATAGTTGCCAGGCCGGTATATGACCGGGAGGAGATCAAGCAAAATCTTATTGATCAGTTAACCGGAGCCGTTAGATGGACCCAAAGTGTACAGTCCATGATAGCAGATGGCGCCGGCAGGTTTACCGAAGTTGGCCCTGGCAATGTGTTGCAGGGTTTGATTATGAAGATTGATAAGACGATGGTGGTTGATGGTGTGTCGTCTTAAGTAAGATTTTTTTTAAACACAGAGGGCACAGAGGAGGAAACACAGAGGACGCAGAGGAAACCCTTTACGTCCTCTGTGTTTCCTCCTCTGTGCCCTCTGTGTTTAAAAAAAACTTAACTTCCGATGAACTTTACAAATGTCGAAACTCAAACTCCTCATTGCATTTATCGTACTGGAATTAACCACGAAAGGCCAGCCCTCAGTTCACGACCTGCACTTTGATACGCTTGCAACACACTGGGATGAGGCCATCCCTCTGGGCAATGGCATGATCGGCGCACTCATCTGGCAGAAAGAAGGACATCTTCGTTTTTCACTCGACAGGGCCGACCTCTGGGACATGCGTCCCATGAAAGGTTTGCATCGCCCCGAGTTCAGCTACCAATGGGTAGTAAACCAAGTAAAGAAAAAAGATTATAAACCCGTTCAGCAGTATTTCGATGCGCCCTACGATCATGAGCCCGGACCATCAAAAATTCCCGGCGGCGCAGTGGAATTTGAAACAAAAGATTGGGGAAATGTACAATCGGTTCACCTGTTTATAAAAAATGCTACCTGCGAAGTAAAATGGTCTAACGGGATCGTTTTAAAAACATTTGTTGATGCAAAAAAGCCAACCGGCTGGTTCAGGTTTGAAAATATTAAACAGGATCTTATACCCATTTTTAAAGCACCCCGGTATCAGGGCGCTGTCAGCACATCAGGAGACCCGGTTGGCGGCGACGACCTGTCACGCCTCGGATATGCTCAGGGTACCATCACAAAGCAGAACAATGTTATCAGCTATATCCAGCAGGGCTGGGGTGGCTTTACCTATGAAATCTCCGTACGTTGGAAAAGGATCAATCAAACAACTATCGAAGGAGTATGGAGTATATCTTCTCAGTACCCGTCACAAAAAATAAATGAAGCCGCTAAGTCTGTAACCCGGGTAGCATTGGTACGGGGATATGAAAAAGACTATGTATCGCACGCTTTATGGTGGAAAAATTTCTGGAGTAAATCAGCTATTCATGTTCCGGACGCTCTGCTGGAAAAGCAATGGTATCTGGAGCAATATAAATTTGGCGCAGCATCCCGTAAAGGCGCTCCTCCCATTTCATTGCAGGCAGTATGGACGGCAGATAATGGCCGCCTGCCTCCCTGGAAAGGTGACTATCACCACGATCTTAATACCCAGCTTAGTTACTGGCCGGCTTATGGCGCCAATCACCTGGAAGATGCCTCCGTTTATTTAGATCACCTTGATGCGAACAAGGCAAATTACAAGCGGTATACCAAAATGTTCTTTGGTAAAGAAGGTCTGGCAGTGCCCGGAGTTACAACACTGGACGGTACAGAAATGGGTGGCTGGATACAATACTCCTTATCTCCCACCGTATCTTCCTGGCTGGCACAGCACTACTATTTGCAGTGGCGCTATGGCATGGACAAAAATTTTCTCCGGCAACGTGCTTACCCCTGGATAAAAGACGTAGCGGTGTTCCTGGAAAGCATGACCATCAAAGACGAAAAAGGCCATCGGCAGTTACCTATCAGTTCCAGTCCGGAAATCAATAACAATGATATTACTGCGTGGTTTCCCCAAACAACCAATTACGATCTGGCATTGATGCAATACACATTTACTATTGCTGCAAAAGCCGCGTTGGCGTTGGATTTAAAAAGTGAAGCGGCTCATTGGGAAAAGATATTGAATGAGTTTGGTGATTATGCTCTCACAGAAAACAGGGAGTTGATGTTTGCACCTACGATGAAATATAACCAGTCGCACCGTCATTTCTCTCACATGATGGCTATTCATCCGCTGGGGCTTATCAAATGGGAGGATGGAGCGTCATCGCAGGCGATCATTCGAAATACCATTCACCTGCTTGACAGTATCGGTCCGGCACAATGGTGCGGGTATTCTTATGCCTGGCTGGCTAATATGAAAGCGCGTGCTAAAGATGGTGGTGGAGCTGCAAAAGATCTTGATATTTTTGCCAGGGCATTTTGTTCCATCAATAGCTTCCATTTAAACGGCGATCAAACAAAGTCAGGGTTCTCCAACTTTGTTTACCGTCCTTTTACACTGGAAGGCAATTTTGCATTTGCGGCAGGAATACAGGAAATGTTGTTACAAAGTTATGCCGGTTTTATAGAAGTGCTGCCTGCCGTTCCGGCCTCGTGGAAAGACATTTCATTTGAGAACCTTCGGGCTGAAGGCGCTTTTCTGATAAGTGCTGAAAAGAAAGCGGGTATGCTGGATCGTGTTACCGTTGTGTCCGAAAAAGGGGGGATTACAAAATTGAAACTGCCTTTTGAAAAGATGGTGACGGCCTCCGCTAAAGATATTATCATAAAAAATGATGGAGATGGCTATGTAGAACTTACTTGCAAGGCAGGTGGCAGGATTGTGTTGACGAATGGCAATTGACGTAAATGTCTGAACTGTGATTTATTGATTAATTGAAGACTATGAGCTGTTTCATAGTCTTCAATTAATCAATAAATCACAGTTCAGACATTCAAATCACAGTTCACATATTCCTTCTGTGGTTAAAAAATTACTAATGCATATTGAATTAACCCCTAATAAGATACCTTCGGTACAACTATTTTTAAAATCTTCCTGTTTCTATATAAAAACACAAAAAAATTTTATATAGCTTCCGGGAATTTGTTAATTTTCCACATCCGAAACTATCTGAACAATTAAAAACAACGTATGAGAAAGAAACTTTTGCTTGCCCAGTTGATGCTGCTGCTATTGCTGTCAATCCCGGGCTTTACACAAACTATGGACGTTACCGGACGGGTAACGGATGAATCCGGAAATCCGGTACCAGGAGCTACGGTAACTGTAAAAGGCACTCAGCAGGCCGCCGTTGCCAATGAAAACGGATACTACACTATCAAAGCCAAAAAAGGCGCTACCTTAATTTTCAGTTTTGTTGGTTATACTTCAAAGGACCAGGTGGTGAACGGTACTACTTTGAATGCTTCTATCACCAATTCTTCCAAAGAACTCAATGAGGTGGTGGTTACGGCGCTAGGTATTAAGAAAGATAGAAAAGTACTTGGATATTCTCTTACTGAAGTTAAAGGAGATGAACTTACAGAGGCCAGGTCAGTAAACGTTGCAAATTCGCTGGTGGGGAAAGTTGCCGGATTAAATATAACCAGTACGGCTACAGGTCCGGGTGGATCGAGCCGTATCACCTTAAGAGGAAATGCTTCTATAAATCAGAACAGTTCCAATAACCAGCCACTTATTGTTGTAGACGGAATACCTTTTAATAATGAAAATCTTGGTTCTGTTGGAGAATGGGGAGGTTCTGACCAGGGGGATGGTATATCCAGTTTAAATCCTGATGAAATAGAAAGTATTTCTGTATTAAAAGGTGGTACTGCAGCGGCCTTGTATGGATCAAGGGCTTCTTTTGGCGCCATACTGGTAACCACAAAAAGTGGTAGTAAATCTGGAAAGGCGCCTTTGATTGAAGTGAGCACTAACCTGATGGCTGAAGATTTACTATACAAAAAAATTAAAGATTATCAATACGAATACGGAACCGGAGATAAAGGCACAGGACTGGTTGGAGTTAAACCAATAAGCGCCGATCCTAACCTGAATCAAACCAATAGCTGGGGCGCAAAACTGGATGGCAGTCCTGTTATACAATACGACGGGGTATCCAGACCATATGTAGCAGCTAAAGATAATCTGTCTAAATTTTATAATACCGGACTTAGTTTTACAAACTCTGCTGCTGTCAGCGGAGGTAGTGACAAGCTTACTTACCGGTTCTCCATGAGTGACCTTAACAATAAAGGCATTGTTCCAAATAATACCCTTGTAAGAGATAATGTAGCAATAAACCTCAACGCCACATTAAGCAAAAGACTTTCCGTACTGGTTAATGGAAAATATATAAGAGAGAAAAATAAAAATCGTCCACGTGTTTCCGATTCTCCCGGAAGTGCTAACTACACCTTATGGACGCTGCCTACTTCTTTAGATGTTGAAACTTTGAAGACCAGCAAATATAATGCAGACGGCTCCGAAAAAGTATGGTCGAATAACCAATATGTGCAGAACCCGTATTTTGCTACCGAAGACTATAAAGAAGCCGATACAAAAGACCGGTTTATAGGTGTGGTAGAACCAAGATTCAATATTACCGATTGGTTGTACGTAAAAGGCCGGATGGGTTTTGATAAATTCAATCGCCGGGAAAATGACATTACCCCAACGGGTACAGGCTATCAGTTAGGTGGCAGTTATAACACCAACCTCCGTGATTTCCGTGAAACGAATCTTGATTTAATGGTAGGTGTTGATAAAAAACTAAGCAACACTTTTGGCATCAGCGGTATAATTGGTGGAAATAGAATGAAGCAGGTAACCAACATAGATACATATGGCGGATCGCCTTTTAATATTCCATTTTTTTATGACATATCTAATGTAAGTACTCCTAACAGGTCAACAGGATACCAGTACCTTGAAAAAAGAATTAACTCCGTATATGGATCTGCAGACGTGTCATTTAAAGACTTCCTGTTTTTAAATCTTACCGCCCGTAACGATTGGTTCTCGACACTTTCCCCGGACAGGAATTCGATCTTGTATCCTTCTGTAGGATTAAGCTTTGTACTGTCCGATGCTTTCAAGTTACCGGCAGCTTTTAATTACGCTAAACTCAGGGGATCATGGGCACAGACAGGTGGCGATACCGATCCCTATAAACTGGCATTGACTTATGCGTTGAGCGGCGCCACTCAAACTGCGCCGTTGGCTCAGATAAATCAATCCCAGGTACCCAATGCGCTTTTACAACCATTCGTAGTAACAAGTTCCGAGATAGGTCTGGAAGGTCGTCTGTTCAACAACCGGATGGGTGTTGACCTGGCTCTGTATACCCGCAAAACCACTAACGATATTGTGGCTGCGTCAATATCACCAACATCTGGTTATACAAGCGCCACTTTCAATGTAGGAGAAATAACCAACAAAGGCATTGAATTATTAATAAGCTATAAAGTTGGATCTTCGAAAAATTTCACCTGGGAGCCTTCCTTCAACTTCAGCTATAATAAGAATAATGTTGTACAGATTTATGGAGATTTGGATAAACTGTTTGTTGCAGAACCACGCCCAAGAGTAAGCGCAATTTATCAGGTGAGAGGCATGCCGTTCGCACAGATATTAGGAAATGGTTTTAAAAGAGATTTAAAAAGTGGCCAGGTGATTTTTAACGCGCAGGGTCTTCCTGAAACAGAAAGCCTGAAGTCTTTTGGCACTGGTGTTGCGCCATGGACGCTCGGCTTTACCAACTCCTTCAGGTATAAACAATTTGGATTAAGTTTCCTGATTGACAGCAAACTTGGCGGAACTATTTATTCAGGTACTAACGCACTGGCTACCCGGTACGGACTTGCCAAAACAACATTGCCGGGAAGGGAAACCGGTGTTATCGGACAGGGTGTTACCGAAGCTGGAACACCTAATACAGTAGTAGTTGCTGCACAGACTTATTACACCAACCTTTACAATTTTGCAGAACCATTTATTTACAGTTCAGACTTTGTAAAGCTTCGCCAGGTGATCATCGATTATTCGATACCATCCAGGATATTTGCTAAAACACCTTTTAAATCTATCACTTTCGGTCTTGTCGGCAGGAATTTATGGACGATAATAAAACACACCCCGATTATTGATCCTGAAGCATTTTATACCAACACCAATGCTCAAGGTCAGGAGTTTGCCGGTTTACCTGCAACCAGAACAATGGGCTTTAATCTTAATTTCAAATTTTAATCGTTACCTGCAAAACCTATTATTATGATTCGTAAAATAATATTACTTTCAGTCTTTGTTATATCACTTGGATCCTGTACAAAAGACTTTGATAAAATTAATATAGATCCAAATAGTCCTCCCGCAGTACCTCTTAATTATCTGCTATCACAATCATTACTATATATTGGCGGTTCCGCAGGAGATCCGGGCTATGCTACATGGAGGGCAAATCTTATTTATGCACTTCCCGCAACACAAATGTTTTCTTCTCTTTCTACCTTTTATGCCGGTGATAAATATCTTTATCAGGCTGATCTTAGCGAAGCTTATTTTGTAACCCAGTACCCCAGTTCTGTCAAAGGCCTGGTAGACTTAATTAATCAATCTAAGGCTGATCCTAAAAACATAAACATTCTGTCGATTGCCCGTATTTTGAAAGCGCTGCAGATAAGTATGATAACAGACCTTTATGGTGATGTTCCTTACTCAGAAGCAGGTCAGGGCTTCCTGTCTACTAACTTCTCACCTAAGTATGATGCACAGAAAGATATATACGCAGACATGCTGAAAGAACTCAGTGAGGCCGGCGCTGCATTAAGTGCTTCTGCCGCTACACCGGGTAAGGCAGATTTCGTATATGGCGGAGATGTTGCCAAATGGAAAAAGTTTGCCAACTCGTTAATGCTTCGGCTCGCCATGCGTATGCAGAAAGTAGATGCCGCCAGCGCACAAACCTGGGCTAAAAAAGCCATAGACGGTGGTGTAATGACGAGCAATGCCGAGACCTTTGCCATAACTTATGCTAACGATGGTGGTACGCCTACCATAAATTCGAATTCTTATAATCTTGGAGAAGCCGACGCACCCGGTCATAGAAACGAAGTGTCTAAAGGAAGCATTCAATGGTCAAAGACATTGATCGACATGATGAAAGGCCGTGTTGATCCACGTATCTCCACCATCTCCATATTAAAGAACGGAGATGCCACAGCAGCAAACCAGAAAGGCTTACCCAGCGGGCTGGATGCAGGAACACTGGCTGCCCTTACAGGAGAATCCGGACCTGACGCTTATTCAAGGCCTAACCCTATTTTGTATTACGCTAAAAACCCTTACATTCTGTTACCATATGCTGAAGTGGAATTTATGAAAGCGGAAGCAATTGAAAGAGGCTGGGCTACTGGTAGCGCCGCTACGGAATATGCCGCCGGACAGGCCGCAGCTATCAGCCAGTTGGTAGTAAACCAGGGAGCGCCCGTTATTTCACCGGCCGCTATTGCTGCTTATCAGTTAGCCAATCCTTACTCGGCAGCTACACTGGCTGCAAAATTGTTACAAATACATACTGAAATGTTTATCCTGAACGCCTCCACCTTAAATGGTTTTGAAGGCTGGGCAAATTACCGCAGAACAGGATTGCCTGCATTAACACCAACCAACTATCCGGGCAACGGTACCAATGGCACTATCATGCGCCGTTTGATATATCCCACTTCTGAACAGGGACTTAATACCAACTACAAAACAGCCGTTGCTACACAAGGTCCTGATCTATTCACCACCCGCATCTGGTGGGACAAACCATAACAATTAACTTTAGCATAAGAAAGGGAAGGTAATAGAAGTATTATCTTCCCTTTTTTAATCCGGGTTTTTATGAGACTTTGCTTTCTTCCATTGCTTGTTCTTTGCTTAAGGGGTACTACCCAACCGCTTTTCACACTATTGCCTCCCTCCAAAACCGGCATCAGCTTTCAAAATACAATCAAAGAATCCTCTGAACACAACGTGCTGCAATATGAATACTTCTATAATGGCGGCGGCACCGCTGTGGGCGATCTGAACAACGACGGCCTCCCCGATATTGTTTTCACTGCTAATATGGATCAGCCAAAAATCTACTTCAACAAAGGAAATTTTGTTTTTGAAGATGTTACCGCCAAATCAAAGATTCGTGCCGACGGCTGGAAAACTGGTGTAACCCTGGCCGATGTAAACGCAGACGGCTGGCTGGATATTTATATTTGCAGGTCGGGTAACGAAGAAACCGACCTTCGCAGGAACCTGCTGTTCATCAACCAGAAAAACGGCACTTTTAAAGAAATGGCTGCTCAATACAACATCAACGACAAAGGCTACTCCACCCAGGCGGTATTCTTTGATTATGATAATGACGGTGACCTGGACATGTACCTCCTTAACCATCCCATTAAAAGATATACCCGTTTTGATGTCGCTTATATGAAAGCCGCCCGCGATTCGCTTGCGGGTGATAAATTGTTCCGCAACGATGGCGACCATTTTACCGATGTGTCCGTAGATGCCGGCATTAGCGGTAACCCCATAAGCTTTGGCCTGGGCGTTGCCATCGCTGATTTTAACGCAGACGGATGGAGCGACATATATGTGTCCAACGATTATGATGAAGATGATTATCTATACATCAACCAAAAAGACGGAACCTTCAAAGAATCGCTAACATCATTCATAGGCCACACTTCCAAATTTTCTATGGGATCGGATGTAGCAGACATCAACAACGACGCAATGCTTGACCTGTTGACGCTCGACATGCTTCCTGAAGACAACAAACGCCAGAAGCTGCTTAAAGGCGCGGATGGCTACGACTACTCTCAGATGCCGCAGCGAAACGGCTACTATTACCAATA
>CAXTDO010000152.1:0-9808 GCA_964242315.1 uncultured Flavihumibacter sp. | reverse complement strand
GGCATTACCAATTATGGCGCCCGTGTTCGCGGGTATGTTTGTCCGCCGCAAACCGGGAATTATACTTTTATGGTGTCTGGTGACGACCAGGTGGAACTCTGGTTAAGTACCGATAATAATCCGGCTAATAAGAGAAAGATTGCCAGTACCAGTATCTGGACCTCTCTCCGCGAATTTGCAAAATACCCTACACAGCAATCCGACCCGATTGCACTACAGGCAGGCCAGCTTTATTATTTAGAAGTGCTTCATAAAAATGGCGACGGCGGCAATCACTTTACTGTAGCCTGGAATATTCCTTACACAGGAATCCAGATTCCTATACCAGGCAATCGCCTTGTTCCTTTTGTTCCCGGCAGCACGCCACCAACACCGCCTTCAACTACCAGCGGTCTTAATTATAAATATTATGAAGGAAACTGGGATATGCTTCCCAACTTCAGTGCGCTCACCCCTATTAAAACGGGAACCACATCTAATATAGATATCAGCGTTAAAAATGTAAATGATTATTTCGGAATTTTATGGGAAGGTTTCATCAGTATACCTGCTGCCGGCACCTATACTTTTGAAACGATATCCGATGATGGAAGTAAGTTCTATTTTAACTCGGCTTACTTACCTAATGGCAATGCGTTGGTTAATAACGATGGATTACATCCTGCCGTATCGGCAACCGGCACCGTAAACGTTGCCGCTGCCGGGGTTTATCCGATAGCACTTAGCTTCTTTGAAAAATATGGCGGCGAATCCGTGCAGTTGTATTGGACCGGTCCGGGTATACCAAGGCAGCTTGTTCCCGATGCGGCTTTTTTAAAGGCAGCCGGTGCTACAGACATATGTTCATCATCAGGAAGTATTCTTCACGAGGTATGGCAGAATGCACCGGGGAATAATATTATCGATATTCCATTGAACACAACTCCCGGCATCGTCAATCAAATAACTACACTGGAAACGCAAAACCTGGGAGATAGTTACGGCGAGCGTATAAGGGGCTATGTTTGTGCGCCGCAATCAGGTAATTACACTTTTTCTGTTGCCGGTGATGATGCGGTGGAATTATGGTTAAGCACTGATGACAATCCTTTGAATAAAGTAAAGATTGCCGGTACTGTAAGCTGGACCGATTATCGTCAGTTTGATAAGTATGCTTCGCAGAGATCCGGTTTGATAACACTTCAGGCAGGGCGCAAATACTATATTGAAGTATTGCATAAAGAAGGCGGCGGAGGCGATCATGTAACCGTTGCATGGCAGATACCCGGAAGCTCCCTGGAAGTGCCTGTTCCGGGCAGCCGCCTGTCTCCTTATGTAGCTGCTCCTCCTGTTTCAGGTGATTGTGCCGGCACCGGAAGCATTTTACGCGAGCGCTGGGATAATGTTAACGGCAATGCAGTGGCGGCTATTCCTGTTGGCGCCGCTCCAACGGCCACCAGCCAGATAAATACTTTAGAGACTCAAAACACAGGTAATAGTTATGGAGAAAGGATCCGTGGGTATGTTTGTCCGCCCCTCAGTGGCAATTATACGTTTATGATATCCGGTGATGACAACGTGGAGCTGTGGCTGAGTTCAGATGAAAATCCGGCCAACAAAACAAGGATCGCCGTAATGTCTGACTGGACAGACTTCCACCAGTTCAATAAATATGCTACGCAAACATCTGCTGCTATCAACCTTCAGTCTGGCCATCGCTATTATATTGAAGTGTTGCATAAACAAAATTTTGGCGGAGATCATGTAACCGTTGCATGGAAGTTACCAAACGGAACATCGGAAATTCCTATTGCAGGCAGCCATCTTTCTCCTTACACTTCCGGCACATCTGCTAACGGTTCAGTGAGTGGTGTGCTTCAGAACGGCCTGGCTACTGAAGGTTTTGAAGGAACTGCATTACAGCTCAAAGCAACGCCTAATCCGTTTAAAACCACATCAATCATTCAGTTATTCCCTGTAGAATCAGGGGATGCTACGGTTGAAGTGTATACAGTACAGGGCGTGCTTGTTAAAAGATTGTTTAGCGGAAAAGTACAGTCCGGTGTTAGCAAAACATTTAATTTAAGCGCTACCGGAATGTTGCCTGGTGTGTATGTTATTCATCTTGTTACCAAGACAAAACTGGTAAGTGAGAAGATAGTTTTGATGCGTTAGTGTTCATTGAGCTTAAGTTAACTGAGGACTGGATTGTTGGGCAACCCCGAAGGGGTGAAATGATTATAGAAACAAATTGATTACGAGACGGGAACCCTGAAAGGGTGGCATTATTAACAGTCTGTGAAGCTTTATGTCACCCCTTCGGGGTTCATGCATCATAATCAATTTATTTCTATAATCATTTCACCCCTTCGGGGTTGGTAGCACAAGTGTATTCAGTTATAGTTTTACAACAATCGTTTCAATCTTGTTAGTTCTGAAGGGGCTGACCAAAAGGCCTGAAAGGCCGAAATATCTCAGCGATGGGCAAGGCGCATCGGTTACCCGCACCGACATCAAGCCCTGCAGGGGCGGCATATTAAAGGGTGATGATCATTAACGGTCAATATGCCAGCCTTTCAGGCCTTTGTTGCAACCACTTTTTATCGATGGGCGTTGCCCATCGCTGAGATATTTCAGCCCTTCGGGCCTTTTTGGTTACCTCTTAAACTTCCACTTACAATTTTATTTAACTGAATTTTCATTTACTTTCCTAATCAGTTCGTTGATCATTTCAACTGATTTTTCAAATCTTTGTTCCCAGTTTCCGCTTATCTCAACAATCGGTATCTTATAGTCTGTTAAAACCTGGCGGTGTGACAGGTCTAATAAGTTTCTTGCTGCTTCAGTCAATCTTGTGCCGTCCTGTAAATACTGAATATCGTTGTTCAGGTAAAGATAAAGGTCGGCCTTATTGGAATCGTAGATGTCATCAGTCACATTGAGTTCCTTGTTAAAAACAAATTTTGAATAAGATTTTGTTATGTGAATATCGGTATCAATAATTACGAGTGGACTATCACCTGAAACTGCTCTCTTTATTCGATTTGAATGTTCTTTAGCTACAATAATCAGGTCATTAAAACTGAACGAGTTTGAATTTGCAATAATTTCTCTGGCAGCTTCTAAAACAAAGCTGCATTTGAAACGCCTGGAAAGTGCCTCCGTTAATGTTGTTTTCCCTGTGGATTCGGTTCCCAGTATCACAACTTTTACCGCGAAGTAGGGCTTTACATTATCAGGTAAAAATTTCCAGTTTTTGAACAGATTGTTACGAACAGAAGTGGCTGAGACAGGAAAAAGTATTTTGGGTATATCAAAAGCTATGTGCTGAATATTCATACATGCAGCAACAAGGTCGCCATATGGTTCAGATGTAATCAGTAACGAATGACTAGGCAACTGTTTCTTAAAAATACCCGCCCAAATTTCAGAAACTTCTTTTGAGGTTTCTGAGGTATTTGGCAATTCACTTTCTGAATACAGAAAAATTTTTACTGATATCTTTTTTTCATTTTCAAATGTCTTTTCAATCCATGATTTTCTAATGGTACCGGAAATATTTTCTTTGTTGCTGCAACAAACTAAAACAGAGAGAAAGTCGCATTTGCTTAGGGCAAAATTTATCATTGCCTCATGTCCTTTGTGGAAAGGGTAAAATTTTCCGAACACAAAAGCTTTAATCATTGATCAGCTTTTTTTTCCACGCGTAAAGTCCATAAGATGCAAGCCCAAGAAAAATGAAATATTCAAGTGATAGAAAGTAAACTCCTTTGTTGAAGTAGAGAAATACACAAACCAGATCAATTAAGATCCACAAGTACCAGTTTTCAATTTTTTTCTTTGCGAGTAAGATGGTAGCAACGATGCTTGAAATCATAACAAAAGAATCTGTAAACGGATAAGCCGCTTGTATTTTAAAATACCGTGGCAGGTATGAATGAATATTTGTAAAAACAAATCCCGATATTAATGTGCCGGTAATAATGATTGCAGCAAGAAATATACTGCTTCTGATACTTAAGGTCTCTATGCTATTTTCAATTGACCCGGTATTCCACTTATACCATCCATAAAGTGTAATAACAAAAAAATAAACCTGCAGAAACATATCGGCATATAGCTGCACCTGAAAAAACAATATAAAAAGAAATATCTCATTCACTATTCCTGTCGGCCATGTTAAAATGTTTGCCTTCGTTGCAAAGTAAACCGAAACCAGGCCAAATAAGGTTCCTATTAATTCAACATAGCTGATTGGATAACCGGGAATGTTTAAAGCGATATTTTCTATTTCAAAGAAGTGCATCAAAAAGTGTATTTTACTGATGCATAAAAACTTCTTAGCGCTTGTACAAAATACTTTTTGCTTCCATCTGATTCAACATATCCGTTGTTGAAATATTTCGAGTTGGAGATATTGTTTATAAAAACACTATACTGAAAAGACTTTATGTTGTATTCCATTCTTCCATTTAAAAGAACGTAATTTTTAATGATGGAAGTGTTGGCAAAATCTATAAATGATTTCCCCTGATATCTGGCCGACAAAGAAACCAGGAGTTTCCTGTAATAATAAACTGCTTCCTGATTAATTATTATTGATGGCGTAAGAATGGGAGTAAATACCTCTTTTTGCTCTTTGATACGGCTGTAATTGAAAGAAGAATTATTAAGAAAAGAAAAATTATTACTGAATTTGTAAGTGATGCTTGTCTCCACTCCTGTTCTAAAACTTTTTTCTACTTTGTTCGTAAGCGCGAGACCATTTGGACCGAATTTGCCATCGAGGATAATTTCGTTATTAAAATTCATGTAATATATATTCAAGCTGGCGCTTAAGTTGTTAGATTGATGCCGGAAACCTAACTCATGATTGAACACATACTCAGGCGTTTTAATAGAAAGAAAGGCATTGCCCACACTATCGGCTAACAAATTATCATTGCCGCCAAACATGTCATTCCTTGTTGGTTCCCGCCCTGACCTTCCAATGCTGTAGTACATTATCAGGTTGGGCTTTACACTAATACTTAAGCCCGCTTTAGGATTTAGAAAGTGCCATTCCATTTTCTTTAATGGTACTGTTCCTCTATAATCGAATGATGAGTACCGATATTGAATGTCAACAAAAAATGTCACTGCCTTTAAAGTGTAACCTGCTTTTGTAAAAATACTCGCTTCGTTTTTAAACCCGGTGTTATCATATAGCCGCCCCATAGCTGTTTCGCTTCCAATATGTTGGCGGTTGTAAATATTTCCGTGGATGCCTGTTTGCCAACTAAATTGTTTTTTTGCAAAAGTGTAGTTACTGAAGAAACCAATAAGGTTTGACTGAAAAGCGTAATTGTACAGCACATTTGTTATTGGAAATTGCAAGAAGTTGTTTGGATTATAATCGTAATTCCCCTTCAAGAAAGTGTAATAAACGCTTGATTGATGAGAAGAAAAGTCATTTAGTTGCCGTGTGTTCTGAAGTTGAAACAAACATTGTGTAAATCGGTCTTTTTCGTTTGAATTTGCATTTGTTCTTCTTTCTATTGAAATCAGAGAGTCTGAAACTCCTAACCAGGCCAGTTGATTTTGTTGGTGACCGGCAAGTAAATTAATCTTCCACGTTGATTTATAAAAGAACAAACCGCCGCTCAAAAAAATTGATTGGGAGCTATTAGCTGAATTGTATTTATAACCATCTGAATAAATTTTAGATGCTCTTACATAAAGTGCTTTTTTCTTTTTTAGTCCGCTGTTAAATTCTCCAAAAGCCCTTAAGCTATTGAATGAACCATATCCTAATCCCAGAGTGGTTGTAGCTGAGTCGTATAAGTTGGGTGAAAAGAGCTGAACGCTACCACCATAACTGGCAACACCATTTTTTGAAGTTCCAACTCCTCTTTGAATCTGAATTTTACTAACAGAATTAAAGATGTCGGGATAGTTAGAAAAGTATGCTCCCTGGTCTTCAGGCTCGTTTAATGGAACGCCATCAAGGGTCATGTTTATTCTGGTTTGATCAATACCCCGCATTCTGAAATAAGAGTATCCTTGCGTGTTACCTGCGTCTGAGTAAACTGTTATTGATGGAGTTTCTGAAAGCAGGAAGGATGGTTCCTGTCCGGTAGATTTCGTTTTGAGAACCTTTAAGTTGATATTCTGAAATGTTACTGGTGTAATCCTGTCGGCCTGATAGGCTACAATTACTTCTTTCAACTGTTTTATAGTGTCAGATTTTAAGGTGTCCTGCGCTGTCAGAGACCTGTGTATTGATAAAGAAAGAAGTATCAGTTTAAAGCAATTAGTTATCTTCAAATAAAAAATTTATGTGAGTATCATGGTTTTAAATGTGATATAAGATACACGGGTTATTATAACTATCCTAAATCTAAATTAAAACTTCTCATTCATTTCCTTACTTTATTACGAGTTATACAATATATTAGTATACACGTTTCTACGTTTAATAATAATAACCCCTAATAATCTTGCTAATGAAGAACTTTAAAACCCCCAAGCGCACCCCTATGCTCAACGCCTTACGCAAGGCATTTGCTATTTCACTAAAGTCGGAAAAGCCCGGAATGCCTCCTGCTGATGAGCTTATTGAAATGAATGAGGAAAGATATATCCACAGGCGGAAGTTTATTGGTAACCTTCTTAAAACCGGTGTGGCCATTGGAGCTGCGGGTCTGTTAGATGCCTGCCGTAAAGATCCCATGCCTGGTGATCCCGGCAATCAGCCGAAAATTGTAATTATTGGAGCCGGTATCGCCGGTTTGAATTGTGCTTATCAGCTTAAAAAATCAGGACTCAGTGCAACAATTTACGAAGCGGCCACCCGCACAGGAGGCCGGATCTTCACTGCAAAAAACATCCTTGCTCCCGGACTTACTACCGAGTTGGGCGGAGAATATATTGATTCATCACATGAAGATATGCTTCAGCTAAGCCAGGAACTTGGCCTTAATTTAATTGATAAGTTCTCCCTGGAATCAAACCATATAAAAGACAGGTTTTACATTGATGGCCGGTTTTATTCAGAAGCCGAAGTAATCAAAGCATTTGAACCCTACGCTTCGCGCATAGCCATGGATATTAATTCGTTACCCGAGGTGATGACCTACGATGATTACGATGCCGTTACCCTGAAATTTGACCGGATGAGCCTCCACGCTTACCTTGATTCAATAGGCATGACAGGCTTCATCCGCAAAGGAATTGAAATAGCATACCTCACCGAATATGGTTTGGAAACCGATGTACAATCTTCCATCAACTTCCTGTATTTATTCGTTCCCGATACCTCTGAAGGATTTGAAGCTTTTGGCTACAGCGACGAACGTTATAAAATAGAAGGCGGTAATCAGTTAGTAACAAATGCGCTCTATAAAAAAGTGGAAAACAGGGTTAACCTGGGCCATCAACTGGTTAAGATAAAACAAAACGCTGCCGGTTATGTACTGTACTTCACTAATACCAACGGTTTTACAACAACAGTTTATGCAGATATCATTGTTTCCGCCATACCCTTTACTCTTTTGAGAGAGGTAGAAATAGATGTAGCATTGCCTCAATGGAAAACAAATGCTATCAAAAATCTTGGTTATGGAACCAATGCAAAGCTGTTATTAGGATTCAACAAAAGAATATGGGAAAATTATAATTATAGCGAGTACGTAGTTACGGATAAAGAAATACAGACTGGCTGGGATAACAGCGTAGGTCAGCCGGGTGTAAGTGGGGGCTTTACCGTATTTCAGGGTGGTAATAAGGGTATAGAATTAGGAGCCGGAACACCCGAACAACAGGCACCAAAGTTTATAGCACAGATGGAGCAGATGTGGCCGGGCGCAGCGATGGCTTTTAATGGGAATGTAAAAAGAATGCATTGGCCAAGTTATCCGTTTACAAAAGGAAGTTATGCCTGCTATAAAGTGGGACAGTACACCACTATCCGAGGCGCGGAGATAAAACCTATCGGCAATTTTCATTTTGCGGGCGAACATTGCAGCAGCGAGAACCAGGGCTATATGAACGGAGGCGCCGAAACAGGCCGGCTGGCGGCAGAAGCTATACTCGCTTCAATAGGTGTTAGTAAACCTGCGCTTAAAAATCACCTGCTATAAGTGTTAGTTTTAAGTCCCCCCTCCAACACAGGACGCGTTTCTTTAAAATTGCCCATCTTACCAACCAGGCTGCTTTTAAACGCAATGCTAACCGAAGTATTATTAAAAGTACAGGTAACGGTATCTGAATGAGGCGTTTCATAATACATCCAGGTCATTTCAAAAGTGGCATCATCTCTCCAGAAAGCAGCGGCAGCAACTTTAACCTGCTTCGTTTCTTTATTATTTCCCTGAACGAGATTGGAACCGTCGCCCGGCATAACCGATTCGGATCTTTCCAGGTGATTCAGCCCGCACAATAAGGAGTAATCCCTATTGGCATCTTTTAAATTGAACAGGCAACTATCTTTTAAAAATGTAAAACTCACCTCCGTTGCTTTCATGCTGTTTTCCTCAAGCTTAAAAGTTTTGCCGGTGATGTTTGCAACAATGGGTGAATGGGTACTTGCATTTGATGGTAACAATGTTAGCGTGGAAAGCTTTTTTTGTAAGGTACTGTATGCAGACTTGTTTACTGGTAATATGCCGCCCTTCATACCGGCTAACAAATGATCCCATACTGCGTTCATTACTGCCTGCATGTTAGCTGTTTCACTGGTAATCGCTACCACTGTATCTTGTTCGGGCATTACAATGCTATACTGTCCTACCGCGCCATCACCGCGGAAAATGTTATGCCGGCATCGCCAGAACTGGTAACCATAGCCCTGCTGCCAGTCGCTTTGTTCGTCTTTGGCGGTTAGTGACGCATTAGGAACCTGAAATGAAGTAGCTTCCTCCACCCATTTCACCGGTAGCAACTGCTTACCGTTCCACATACCTTTTTGTAAATAGAACTGGCCCAGTTTTGCAATGTCTTCCGTTTTTACACGAAGCCCATAAGCGCCGGCGTTGATGCCTTCAGGACTGGTTTCCCAATCGGCATTTCTTATTTCAAGCGGATCAAAAAAACGCGGTTTTAAATAATCCAGCACTGTTTTGCCGGTTAACTTCTGAACAATGGCCGACAGCATATAAGTAGCGCCTGAATTATACAGGAAAAAACTTCCGGGTTGGTGCTCCACCGGTAAAGAAAGGAATGTTTTTATCCAGCTTTGATTTCCCAGGCGCATTGGCGGCATGGTGTCTTTATCATGACCTGAGGTCATGGTAAGAATATCTTTTACCCGCATAGCCGCCAGGTTCGCGCTTACACTTGCAGGCAACATTGTGGAAAAAAATGATACCACCTTATCTTCTACTGATAGTTTCCCTTCCGCTACAACAAAACCAATGGCAGTTGAAGTAAAGCTTTTGCTCAAAGAAAAAAGCATGTGTTTCAGGTCTGGTTTATAGGGATCCCACCATCCTTCGGCAACAATTTTACCATGCCTTGCCACCATAAGACTATGCAGGCCGAGCTTGTTCTTTTCTACGGTATCAATAAAAGACAGGATGCTTTCAGATGATATGCCTTCTGACTCGGGAATGCTTCTTAAAAACGTACTCCCTCTTTTAAAGTTGATTACTTCATGTGGAATGTAGGAGGCGAGGCTAATGCCTGCAGTGCTCATACAAATCTGCTGTAAAAATTTTCTGCGATCTGTTAACATGGCGAAAGAATTAATCGTTAGGATGTTGAAGATAAGATTTTGTATGGATGTTTTTTGACATGTAGTTTTTTTTAACCACGGAGGAAAAGCCGAGGTAGCACGGAGGGCCACGGAGGA
>CAXTDO010000151.1:0-9810 GCA_964242315.1 uncultured Flavihumibacter sp. | reverse complement strand
GTTCCAGACTGTTCTCATCAAACAATAAATCGTTACCCGCCGGTGATGAGATCATGATGCCAAAGCGAACGGCATCGGCGCCATATTTTTCAATCAGTTCCAGCAGGTCCGGCGAGTTGCCGAGACTCTTGCTCATTTTCCTGCCCAGCTTATCGCGTACCATGCCGGTAAAGTATACATCAGAGAAAGGTTTCACGCCTTCCAGTTCCATACCGGCCATGATCATCCTGGATACCCAGAAAAAGATGATATCCTGCCCGGTTACAAGCACCGAAGTTGGATAATAGTATTTCACATCATCATTGCCGGGATTGCTCACACCTTTAAAGACTTCCATAGGCCAGAGCCATGAAGAGAACCAGGTGTCCAGCACATCTTCGTCGCGCCTTAGTATCGCATCCGCAACCAGGTACAATTCTTCATACAGTTTCTTTGCTTCTTTTTCGTCGGCAGCCACTACAAATCTTCCTGACAGGTCGTACCATGCTGGGATCTGCTGGCCCCACCATAACTGACGGCTGATACACCAGTCTTTTACATTCTCCATCCAGTATTTGTAGGTTGCCAGGAATTTATCACCGGGATGGATAAAGACTCTTTCTTCGGTAACTTCTCTTAATGCCGGTCCTGCCAGCTCTTTCATTTTTACAAACCATTGCGTTGAAATTTTTGGCTCTACTACAACGCCGGTACGCTGGCTATAACCCAGGCGGGTAGGGTATTCTTCTTCCTTTAGCAGGTAATCCTGTTCTTGTAACGTAGCAATGATTTTTTTTCTGGCCGTAAAACGGTCTTCCCCGACAAGAATTTGCGCCGCATCACTCATGGTGCCGTCTTCATTCAATGTGTCTATCACTTCCAGATTAAATTTCAATCCGAGGTTATAATCATTGATATCGTGTGCCGGTGTGACTTTTAGTGCGCCTGTGCCAAATTCAGGTGAAACGTAGTCATCAAAGATAATAGGGATGCGCCTGTTGATTAATGGAACAAATGCATGGGCTCCTTTGAGATGTGTATAACGTTCATCATTAGGGTTTACACAAATGGCAGTATCTCCCATGATGGTTTCCGGGCGCTGTGTAGCAATACTGATATAGTTTGGTGATACAGCGCCGGCTTCTTCCAGGTAATATTTAATGTAGTAAAGCTTTCCCTGAAGATCTTTGTATTCCACTTCTTCATCGCTAAGCGCCGTCTTTGCCGCAGGATCCCAGTTAATCATTCTGGCCCCGCGATAAATCCATCCTTTCTGATACAGGTCGATAAACACTCTGATCACCGCTTTGTAATAATGATCATCCATGGTAAATGTAACCCGGTTCCAGTCAACACTGCAGCCCAGCTTTGCTATCTGGCTGTAAATAATGCCACCATATTTTTCTTTCCATTCAAAAGCGTAGCGTAAGAATGCTTCGCGGCTAAGGTCATTTTTATTGATGCCTTTCTCTTTCAGCATGTTTACCACTCTGGCTTCCGTAGCAATGGATGCGTGGTCACTACCGGGTACCCAGCAGGCATTAAACCCGGTCATCCTGGCTTTACGCACTAATATATCCTGTACGGTTTCGTTCAATGTATGTCCCATGTGAAGCACACCGGTAACGTTGGGCGGAGGAATTACTACTGTAAAGGGGGTACGTTCATCCGGCGAGCTGTTGAAGTATTTTTTGTCGAGCCAATGCTGGTACCATTTCTCTTCAATTGCTGCGGGGATATAATTTTTGCTTAGTTCCATTTCTCAGATATCTTTAAAAGAGCGCAAAGTTACAAAAATAGGAAGTGATTTTTTCTGCCAAAACAATTAGTATTTTTGAAAGCAAAATTGTTATCCAGGTGTCTTTTGCTATCATAGATATTGAAACTACAGGCGGTTACGCCGGTGCCAACAGCATTACAGAAATTGCTATCATTCTTTTCGATGGACAGAAGATAGAGGGCCGATATGAAACGCTGATCAATCCGGGTATGCCCATACCCCATTTTATAACTACCTTAACCGGCATCACGAACGAGATGGTGTACAACGCGCCAAAGTTTGAAGAAGTGGCCGCCAATATTTTTAACCTGTTACAGGGAAGGGTTTTCGTAGCGCATAATGTAAACTTCGATTACTCTTTTGTGAAGCATCACCTGCAGCTTCATGGATATGAGCTGAACACTAAAAAATTATGTACGGTGCGGTTAAGCAGGAAAGTTTTTCCCGGCTATGTCAAATACGGACTTGCATCCATATGCCGTGAATTAAACATCGATATGGTTAACCGTCATCGTGCCATGGGCGATGCTGCCGCTACGGTTGAATTGTTTTCCAGAATTGTTGACTCGGACAAAGATGGGCATATACAATTGATGCTGAAAGGCAGGAACAAAGAACAATACCTGCCACCGAATATTCCTTCTGAACATGTAGAGCGCCTGCCTCAGTTTCCGGGTGTTTATTACTTTCACAACCAGAAGGGAAAGATCATTTATGTAGGCAAAGCAAGGAACCTACAGCAGCGTGTTAAAAGTCATTTTTCGAACAACGATAAAAGCAGGCGCAAGCAGGAGTTTCTGCGGGATGTTTGCAGTATCAGTCACCAGGTTTGCGGAAGTGAGCTAATGGCGCTGATACTGGAATGTGCGGAGATCCGACGTTTGTGGCCTGCACACAACCGGAGCCTTAAGCGGTTTGAACATGTGTACGGACTGTATTCTTTTGAAGACCAGAACGGCTACATGAGGTTAGGTATTGAAAAGAAAAGAAAGCACCTTCAGCCTTTGTATACTTTTAATTTACTACAACAAGGTTATATACTCCTCCGCAAGCTGGTAAAAGACTTTCAATTGGATGAAGGACTTTGTTTTGTAGATAAGATAAAGGAACCCACGCAGGAAGACCCTGCAAGTTATAACCAGCGCGTACATGAAGCGATCAATACTTTAAAGAGGAAATTACCCACTTTTGTATTGCTGGGAAATGGCAAAACGGATAATGATCAGAGTTGCCTGCTGATTGAACAAGGCAGGTTCTACGGAATGGGCTACCTGCCCCAACAATACCCGGTATCAGATATTAACGACCTGAAGTTGAATCTTACTCAATATCCCGATAACGATTATGTTCGGGGATTGGTATATCAATATGCAGAAAAGAATCCGCATCTGAAATTCGCTTTTCCTGAATTGTAAGTAACTTTTAACCACAGAGGAAGCAGGATTTACAGGATTAAAAATTATTTACAGAATTTCGATGCAAAATTTTGCAAATAATTTTTAATCCTGTAAATCCTGCTTCCTCTGTGGTTAAATAACAGCCATAGGTGGTTTGTTGTACCCAATTATTTGCATTAAAATTTAAAGTGTATTTTCATTCTAAATTATTCTTATGGATAGACAGCTTACTTCCTGGCATAGTCCTTCGTTGAACAGACAAATGCCTGTTGCGGTATACGGCTGGCATGGGTTTGCGCTTTTAATGATTCCGACAGCGGCGGCGGATTACCTGGAATATGAGCGGTTTCAGTTGATGGACTCTATTGCGCCGATTGTAAACTCAGGTAAATGCAAAGTATTCTCAATTAATAGTATCAATAATGAAAGCTGGATGAATTACGGTATGAATGGAAGAGACAAGATGATCCGTCACCTTGCGTTCAACGATTATGTGTATAATGAGATAGTACCTTTCATAAAAAATGCCACAAGCTGGGAGACCCCTGTCATTACTTGTGGTGCTTCTTTCGGCGCATTGCATAGCGCTAACTTATTTTTTAAAAGGCCCGACCTCATCAATGGATGCATTGCCATGAGCGGTGTATACGACCTTACCGAATACTCAAGAGGTTATTATGATGAAGACGTTTATTTTAACAGTCCTATTCATTATCTGCCCAATCTCACCGATCATTATATTCTGGAACAAATCCGTCGAAGCCATCACATTCATCTGGTTACCGGCAGCGGCGAATACGAAGACCCGGAAGCAAACCGCCGCTTTGCAGGCGTATTATATGGCAAAGGCATTAATTATGAACTCGATATATGGGGACAGGATATGCGGCACGACTGGCCCACCTGGAGAGCGATGCTGCCGCACTATTTGGGAACAAGGTTTTGATGTTAATGATTAATTATTAAGGAGATCAAGAAACCTTTGTCTTGTTATCATCGTTGCACCAAGGCTTTCAAGATGGGGGGTATACACCTGGCAGTCTATCAGCGTGATGCCTTCACGAATCAATTGCTGCACATACCTGATAAAAACATATTTACTGGCATTACTAACGGTGCTGAACATGCTTTCCCCAAAGAAAACATGTCCTATTCTAACACCATATAAACCGCCGACAAGTTTGTTGTTAAGCCAGGTTTCTGCGCTATGGGCATATCCTGCATGATGAAAATTTATATAAGCTTTTTTAACCTCTTCGGTGATCCAAGTGCCTTTTTGATTTCTTCGTGGAACTGTTTTACAATTATTGATTACTTGTTGGAAATCTTTGTTGATAGTAAATTCGAAACTTTCCTGCCGCAACAATTTCTCCATGCTTTTGCTGACTTTCAGTTTATCTGGAAATAGCACAAATCTGGGATCGGGGCACCACCAAAGAATATTATTTTCGTCAGGCCATGGAAAAATGCCGTGTTGATAAGCTATTGCCAACCGCTTTATAGAAAGATCGCCACCGACTGCAATCAATCCGTCTGGTTCAGATAATTCAACGGGAGGGAAAACATAACTGTTATCAAGGGCGAATACAGGCATTCAAAAGTGTTCGTAAAGTCATATAGAGGTAACAATCACAAAGAAAATTTATCAGGAAACCGTCAGTTCTACCGTAGCCCCTATTCCACGATCAGTTATCGCATCACACATTGGCTTCAGCTCTTCGTAGTCGCCATGCTTCACCGAATACTTTCCCTGAGTATGAATAAGCATTGCACACTGTTCCGCCTGCTCTGAGCTGTGTCCGCATATCTCAATCAATGTATCGATCACCCACTCAAAAGTATTCACCTCATCGTTCCATACAATCAGGTGATAAGGACTTTCCACTGATGTCAATACCTCAACATCTTCATAAGTGTCTACCTGAATCGCTTCCTTTGGCATATATCACGGTTTCGCCAAAATTATGACTTTCATCCGAACTATGATCTAAGAACTCTTACTGGCTTGGGTTTATCCTCGCTTTGTTAAATTGCCGGATAGTTATTATCTTGAACGAATAAATTCTTACGCATGGAAAAAGTTACCGGCATCGGTGGAATATTTTTTAAAGCTGCTGATCCAAAGGCATTGGCTGGCTGGTACCAGCAATACCTGGGAATCAATTTTGGTGATCAGTTATATGTTGATTTCAAATGGACAAATACAGGCAATGATGCTGTTGGAAGCACTGCTTTTTCGCTGTTTAAGTCAGATACAAAATACTTCGATCCCGGAGATAAGCCGTTTATGATCAATTTTCGGGTAAAAGATCTGGAATTACTGCTTGCCGAACTGAAGGAAGCAGGTGTTAATATTATAGGAGAAATGGAGTCGTATGACTACGGGAAGTTCGGTTGGATCATGGATCCGGAGGGCAACAAGATCGAGCTCTGGCAGCGTGTGGAGGAGAAGTAATAGAGCTAGGTAAATAAATTTTGCAGAAAAGATTCAACGCTTATCTTTGCACTCCAAATAAAAAAGGGAGTTTAGCTCAGCTGGTTCAGAGCATCTGCCTTACAAGCAGAGGGTCGGCGGTTCGAACCCGTCAACTCCCACACAGACTGGTAAAGGGTTTCAGCTTAAACTGGAACCTTTTTTTGTTTTAGTGGTTTAAACATGGTTTAAACAAATTCCTAAATTCTTTCAAAACCTCTACAACTGATTTGATTAAACTACTTAGAGCGAAATCATTATGCTACTACAATTTCAATCCTTTCTTTAGTTTATGTACAAATTGGGATATCTATTTTTGGTCTTAATAATTTTCACAATTTTATTTTATAGCCATGGATTATTTGTATGAAAATCTCGGGCCTGAAAGATTTCAGGAGTTCTGCAGTGTACTAATTAGTAAAGAATTTCCGCATGCCCAGGCTTTTCCTATTGGACAGCCAGATGGAGGGAGAGATACACTTGTTTATACAATGATAGATCCAAAAAAAGGATTTAAAGTTTTCCAGGTTAAGTTTGTTAGAAATCCTGAAAGTATTAAAGATCCTCACAAGTGGCTAGTAGAAACAATAGAGGGTGAAGTCGAGAAAGTTAATCGACTCATTCCAAGAGGTGCCGAAGCTTATTACTTACTTACCAATGTGAAAGGTACGGGACATTTGGATTCGGGATCAAAAGACAAGATGAATAAAGTTCTAGAAGATAATATAAAAATTCCTTCAATTTGTTGGTGGCGAGAGGATATATCAATGCTTTTTGAAAAAGATCCTATTTTCAAATGGTCATTTCCTGAAATATTAAATGGACAAGACATTCTCAATTCTGGGCTATTTGATTATTTGAATGAAAATAAAGAACGACGTGAGACAGTAATAAGATCTTATTTAGCAGACCAATATAACCAAGATCAAGAGGTAAAATTTAGACAAATAGACTTGCAAAACAATCTATTGGATTTATTTACTGATGTACCTATCAGAGTAAAAAAAATTAACGATAAGAATTCAGTATTAAGAAATACTTTGTTCGGATTTGAATCAAGGAGCTATAGAGTTAGAGAACCAGATGAAATACTTTATTTTGATCATAGTCTACGTATTAGGGCTGCTGCATTTTTACTACATTCGAAGACTCAGAGCGGAATTCAAAGAATATTGCTAGAAGGAGGACCAGGACAAGGCAAATCTACCATTGCTCAATATGTATGTCAAGTACATAGGGCTAGATTACTAGATAAAAGTGCTGATATGAGTGCAATGATTGATGAAGTAAAGACTACTCCTATTAGGTTGCCTATTAAAATCGATTTAAGACATATTGCGGCTTGGGTCGAAAACAAGAATCCATATCAAGGTGTTTTAAATGATGAAAATTTTACAAGTCTCTGGAATAAATCATTAGAATCATTTTTAGTTGGGCATATATTTTATCACTCTAAAATAGCTGAATTTACTTCTATTGATTTCATTGCAATTTGTAAATTAAGTCCCATGCTTTTCATATTCGATGGATTTGATGAAATAGCGAATTTTGAGGTAAGAAAAGAAGTAATTGAATTTATCAATAAGGGTATAAATCGTATTTCTGAAAATTCAAAATCCTTACAGGTAATAATAACCAGCAGGCCATCCGTCTTTTCAGACTCGGTTGGATTTGCAATTGATGCGTATCCTCATTTCGAATTAACTAGTATAACTCCGGAAGTTACCAAAGAATATGTATCTAAGTGGATTAAGGCGAATAGGTTGGACAGTAAAGAGGCATCCAATATTAAAAGGCTAGTAAATGAAAAATTGGAAATGCCGCATTTAAAAGAATTAGCCAAAAGCCCGATGCAATTGGCTATTTTTATAAGTTTACTAAGAACAAAAGGGGAGTCTTTACCCAATAAAAGAACAGCTCTGTACGACAGTTATATCGACTTACTATTTGATAGAGAATCTGAAAAGAGTTCACTTATAAGGGATCATAGAGATCTAATTATTGATATTCACCAATATCTTGCATGGGTGTTACATTCCGAAGCAGAGCTGTACAATAAAAACGGGAGTATACGTGTCGAAGATTTAACTGAATTATTGAAATCCTACTTATTAAAAGAAGGTCATAAAACAGATATCGCAAAACTTTTTGATGTTGTCAAAGATCGTGTTTGTGCTTTAGCTTCTAGGGTACAAGGCACTTATGAGTTTGAGGTACAACCTCTAAGAGAATATTTTTGTGCTAAATACCTATATAAAACTTCTCCATATTCACCCACTGGAAAGGAAATGCCTGGAACTTTACCTGATCGTTTTGATGGTATATCACGAAATTTATATTGGCAGAACGTTGTTCGCTTTTTTGCCGGATGCTTTAGTAAAGGTGAATTGTCAATGTTAATTCAAAAACTTAAAGAATTACAGGAAGATAAATTATTGAAGTATACAAATTACCCAAGATTACTAACAGCTCAAATGTTATCAGATTATGTGTTTACCCAATATCCGATCCTACTAAATGAAGTTGTAAAAATTATTTTAGATGGTATCAATATTGGAAATATAATTAATCAAGAAGAAAATAGATCAAATAATGATACAATTATTTTACCATCTGATTGCGGAAGAACAGAAATTGTTTTTGAGTGCTTTAAAGAATTAAGAAAGTTTCCTTCAAATCATTTTGCAAATGAGCTAATTGGAATTATAAAAAATAATCCAGATAAAACAATTGAACTATGGTGTGATTACTTGCCGGAATTATCTGGAGAACTTCTAACGAAGTGGCTACAAAATGCATATTTATTACAAATATTACATAAAATTGATCCAGCCATTCTTGATAAAATCCTAAGAGAAGGCAATATAGTAGAAACAATCAGAAGAATTCAAATTATAATAAATGGTAATCGAGAGGATGTTATAATAAATGATCCAACATTTAAGAAAATATTTCTGGAAGGGATCTTAGATAGTAGGATTTATTATAGACCTAAAAGGAATAATAGGATAAGTCTTGAATTTTTAGCATTGATATTTAGCAATTCTCAATTGACCTCTTTGTTTGATAAGGAATTTTCTAATTGCTCACTTATAGAGCATATTTCTCAAAGAAGTAGGCAAAAAGGAAGTGAAGTTGATATACAGGCGCTAACGGATTTTAATCTAACTGACGAAATAGATTCTAAAATTAAAAATTTCCTTGATTTGATTCGTTCAACTTTAGAAACGGACATCAATAAATTTAAAATTCAATTAGATCCCTGGAATTCAATTGTAGAATCTGGAAGAAGTATTTTTAACGATTGTTGGAGCCTAAATATTCTTGCTAACATATCAGCGTCAATAAAGGAAAAAGAAGAGAAATTAGAAGGATTTGATGAATTACATGATAGCAAGTTATCGTTGTGCAAAAGAGTTAGGAGTGCAAGATTGAAGTCTGGCAATATAAGGTATTGGGAGCACCAGTTGCAGAATTCCGATGATATATTATTTACACTACTAGTATTTTTTACATGGGCTACTCCAAAAACTATAATAAGCCAGATTCCGGTTATTTTGAAAATTTTCTCTAGCTTAGAAAAACTCGAGCTTTATAAATTATTTAATGGCATACATAAGTCAACTACAACCTCAATATTTAATAAGACTCAACAAGAATATGTACGTGAATATTTAAAAG
Source organism: uncultured Flavihumibacter sp. (assembly GCA_964242315.1). Taxonomy (GTDB): domain Bacteria; phylum Bacteroidota; class Bacteroidia; order Chitinophagales; family Chitinophagaceae; genus JADCRZ01. Next base: position 500 of record CAXTDO010000151.1, on the reverse strand, counting down.
CTAATAAAGTGTCTGATTCTATCATCTACATATTTAGTATAAGGTTTAAATATTCTGACCGTATTCAATTAATTTATGATAATATTAAAGATTATTCCGATGTTTTGGAGGGTGCAAAGTACTTAAAACTCGATCATCTAATAAGAATGTATCTTGCAGATGTTGAAAATGAAGATATTCTTAAACAGATAAAGAATCTTTATCAAGAGCTAGAAAGCTTTTCAAATTATTACTTTAAACGTGCATACCAAGAGGAAATAAAAATTCCATTAAATATTGCTAGGGAAATTATGGGAAATTGTAAATCCTATCCTGGTGGCATTGTTTCTTTAGCTGAAAAAGCATGTAGAATGTTTGCATATGCGAATCTTAAACCAGTGGGAGAGGTTGCCAAGGAAGAGAAATGGTTTAATAATGACTATATTTTAAATAGATAAGCAAGCTACTTTATTTTATTGTTCATATGCAAATTGTCATTCAATGAACTATGGGAAATAAGG
>CAXTDO010000150.1:0-9838 GCA_964242315.1 uncultured Flavihumibacter sp. | reverse complement strand
CCGGATTATATAATACTTGTAATTGACAGTTACTAACACAAAATTCCCACTCGGCGAATCGCTTAGACTTCTTCTTAACTCAATGACTTACACTTAAAGTAATCCAGCATTCACGTTAAGATACTGACCGCTAAAAGTGGTATAGGCTTTATCCGCGATAGTAAAAGTACATCCGGCCCCTGTTGGAAGTGTTGTGTTATTGTCCGACTGCTGTGTCCAGCTATCATTTTGTGGAAATGATTGTAACGAACCGAGTAAGCACAAGATAAGCATCAGTTGCCTGGCTCTTGCGGCAAGGGTAAAAATTAAATTCATGTAATTCAGATAAGGTTGATAATTATTGTTAGCCTGTTTAGTACTTAATTTTTAATTGATTCATTTCCGTTTTGTCAATAGTAGGTGGCATAATGCCTTTGGATAGTTTGGATGTGACAAGGTTAGCAACTTTTTCCGTATCGGATTTTTTTTGAAAACCTTTAGTGCCGGCGATTCCCGGGATAGTTAGCTGTTTGATGAAAAGTTTACTACCGTTATAATTTCATAACCGTAGGTATTGGAAGCAACGTGAATGATTTTATAAGAATATTTCTGATAACGACTGACTTTATAAACATGAGCAGGACCAGGGCTTTTTTGTAATAACATTGCATCTACAGGAATAGTATGGAAGATGCTGGTTGTATGATAATTTATTACAGACAAAGTTTATAAGTGTTTCTCCTCTGCATCATTTCCTCCCTTTGCCACTTTATTGATTTCATCAAACATAGGTGGCACCCAACCAAGTCCTTGGCATATGCATCGCACCCATTCACCTTTGAGATTGATTTCACCTGATCCACCACACCGTGAACATGGCCTGCCGTTAAGAGGAGCCGGTGGCACCAGGGGTTTAAGTGCTGAGTATTGAAGACTCGCTTTAAAAATTACTGCAGCGCGTTTCCATTGATCCTCCTCAATTCGCTCGTGGTGTGGTGCATACAATTCAAAAGATAACAGGTCACCGTTAGGCTGAACCCCATACCACCGATTGCTATTTAAGGCGAGTAAAGGAAAAACATCAAGTTTATGTGCGATCTCGCGCATATAGGTAGTGTCTTCCGAATTGGAATGTACAAGAACGCTAATCTGTTCGCGTATCCAGTCATGAACGCGCGTGGCTACTGATGGAATCTCCGGTTCAGGACCACCCACAATGGGAACTATATAGTGATTTTCATTGTTTATCATCTTTGTGCCCTCCAGAAGGATCTTCCATATGTGCTTAAATAAAGCCAGCGCTCTCCATTAGGTTGTAAGACATAAGACAGGTCTCCACAGTGGGGCCGTTTCGGCAAGCCCTGAGATGCCCGCAACCAGGAGTCGCCCAGGAATTCATTCGCGTCCTGGCTTACATAAACATCGCTATCGGTACAAGTGTACAAGGCTAAACGTTCAGGCTCATGTGCTATTTCGATGCCGTAATATCCATCTACGGGTAAAGCCTTTAGCACTTCAGAGTGAGGTGGCTTTATGCGAAGAATATAACCCTTCTTGACGCCGCTATATGAAGCTCCAGGCTGGCGGCTCCGGTTGATATTATAAGTAGCAAAAGCCAACTTATCATTAGCTACGGCAATTCGGTTTATTACTGCTGTAGTATCACCCCATGGATTATTTCTCAATGGTACAGTAATTTCGCGTGCCAGCCGTGTTGCCTGTTCAAATACTATTAGCCTGCCTCCTTTTGTACCAATATAAATAACTCCTCCATCGCGGGAAGCGATCGCTGAAATTCCCCATGGCTCCCAGTTTCCCTCCTTTATCTGTTGAGTTGACAAGTTATCATTTAAAGAAAAATGCGCTAAAAACTCCCAATGGGGTTTTGTACCCAAATCCGAATAAAAGAGTCCGTAAATGCTGGATTTCTTGCCTGCTACGGCATACATTTTTTCGCCTTCCCTGTTTAACCAGGCAGGAGCATGTACCGGCGAAAAAACTACGGTTTCACCGGGAAACATAGGAAGTCCGGCAGGAAAAGGCATTTGCGGATCATCTATTTTCACCGGGATATAATTGGGCAGTACCAACCGATGAGTTGCACTCCAAAAAGCATGACGGACGATACCAATATTTGGTAGAAAGCTTTCATCATTATTATTCCATAAAGCCTGTCCCTGACTAAGAAAAGTTGTTTGAAAACCGTCACCTCCCTCTGTAATTATCCAGGGTTCAATCAAAGGTTGAATAGAGCTTGTAACAACTCCACTATCCTGAAGTCCGCCTATCATAGCGCCATCATTTACCGGGTTTGCACCCGCGCCCCCATAGAACATCCTTCCCGGAGCAGTTTGAAATTGCAAGGTGGCCAGTTGTCGATTGTATTTGCTTTCTACTTTAGACGCATCCCTTCCCAGATCCGGAAACATACTGATGCCGCCATCGTGGGCTATGAAAACACGCTCTCCCGCAAAATCGGTAGGATCAAAATAAACACTATGAACGTCGCTGTGTGTGTGCGGTGATTCATCGGTATCTGAAAGACGAAAAGTTTTGCCTGCATCCTCAGATACCAAAAGGGCTCCTTTACGCCATACAACTATTACAGTATCCTGTATTTGCCGTGATGCTGCGATAGAATTGCAGGGGCGTTGGGAATTACCTAATTGGCCACAAACCTCTACAAAAGTTTTATCAGTCGGATGATTAAGTGTTGGCATGGATGGTGACCAATTTCTGCCATCATCGGTCGAGATCCAAAACATTTCCGGAGCACCAACGCCATCACCAGAACTAATGGCATACATTCTTTCCGGGTGAGCATCACAAGAAGTCATTGTTGTTGCACGGGCCAGCGAATTATTTATCCCCTCAGCGGTTTTCATATTTGCCTTCTTCATCACTAACTCACCTGCCTCCCATTCACCTCTGTAAAATTGCATGGCCTCTAAGGTCTGACCATTAAGATATCCCCAGGAGGCAACTGATACACTGCGTTTGATTTCCCCTTCTGCGGCTTTTCCAACAGCTAAACCAAGATAACCCATAGTATTATCATCAAGTCCGATTGCTTTCTTCCAGGTATAGTTACCAGGTGGCGTACCCTTACTTCCTCCGAGTAAAAGACAACCAGACGGCCGTTTAGGCGGTTTGGGAATATCTGCCCAAACAACGCCGTTAGTTGTCGCAAGTACTATACGTTTATCTCCTCGTAAAACAGCGATCCGATAAATTGCGGATGGAGGAGAAGCAGTATAAGGTTTGCCGAAAACATCCTTTTCCTGCCAGGTAACGGGAATTTCGCGCCAGTTGAGTAGAGGAAGGGGTTTTGAAACGTTGGTTTCGTATAGTTTAGCTCCACCCGCATAGAAATGATCATCATAAAGTCCGGTCGAAATGCACCAAAAGTCGGGAGAGTCAATATCATCAGCAAGGGGAAAGGAAGATCCATCACGTCCTGAGGACCAAATGCTACCTGTATCAGTTGCAACCAGAACTTTATCTTCATTAATTGCAACTATATCACGAGCCGCGCCGGAATTCCAAGCATCAGCAGTTTCATCAGTCCGGATCGATAGGGGGTTTGCCAAGGTCCATTTAATGCTTAGGTCATTATCCATATCACTTTCAAAGAGATTATAAAGATGATTAAGCTACAATCCTAAGATAAGATTTTTAAAGTCAGTTTTTAAAGTTAATTATTAGATGTTAAAATATCAATACCGAGCACCTTATTTTTAGATTTTATACTAGTGTTAAGTTAAGTGTGATGTTACGCATTGGATTGTAAGTGTTTTTTAACCACAGAGGGCACAGAGGAGGAACCACAGAGGGCGCAGAGAAAGCCCTCTGTGTTTAAAAGCTATTCGGATGGCTGACAGATAATACGTCTATTTACGATTAACATAACACCTCAGCAATAAACTTTAAGGTTATTAAACAGGTAACGGTTTGCCTTGGGCAGGAATAAAGACTCTGGTAAACATACCCCTGGCCGATAATAAATATTATAGATCCCGATTCCGGATGAACGCAACATTTATAATTTCAACACCTTAGTTGCCTTAAAACTGCCATTAGGCTGTATAAAGGTAACCTCTGTTATTTCGCCTTTAGCATTACCAGTGAACTGCACACTATAACCCGCAAGGACCTTTAAATTAAACTTGTCGTTGCCGGTAGCAATCAACTCGTACTCCGGCTGGCCGGGTACGAAGAGGTACAAAGTATTTTCACCTTTTATATACACTTTTATTATAGTACCGTTAAGGGTGTAATCGCCTATATACTTCTGAAGACTGTCTTTGGATAATGTTTTCGCTTTTGCACCTTTATTAAACACAATGGGATTTTGGGGTCCTTCCAGAGGCAATGAGGCACTTACAATGTCACCGGTCTCGTCCATACGAAACGTGATCTTAATGCCATTGATATTTGAGGTATCATTATCAAGCAGGTCGTCTTTGTCCCAAAGATCAAAAATATCATAATGATGGTGACGCAGATACATTTTTTGTTTAGGTGCTTGCATAAACAATGAATCACGCTGCAATAACACTTCAAAGCTTTCTTTACCTGCTGATGTATACAAACCGGTATAGTCGCTAAGTGGATGTGAAGTGGAGGTGCCTCTTTTGCGATTAGAGGTCATGGTTTTTACTGCCGCTTTTGCTTTGGCCTGTGCTGCTGTATCGGCACTGAAAAACTGGGTTTGCCAGTCTCTGTAGGTAAGACCAAGCATACGGTCGCTAAGTAAGTTTCGTACCATACCGGGAACAGGTGAACCGTCCTGATTGCACAATACAACAATGCCGATACTGTCAGCCGGAAAGAAGCTGGTACTTGCACTAAAGCCATTGATATTGCCGCCGTGTTCTACTCTGTAATGGCCGCGGTAGCTCGAAAGCATCCAGCCGAAACCGTAATTAGACATGTACATATCAGGTCTTTCTTTTGCCGGCAATGCTCCGGCTATAACCATTTGCGAACTTATAGCTTCATTCACATATTGGACGGGCAGAATTTCTTTGCCCTGATACTTGCCACCATATATCCAAAGGGTGAGCCATTTAGCCATATCGTTTACGCTGCTGTTAATGCTCCCGGCAGGTGCCATACCGCTTATGTCGTAGTAGTCTATTTTATTAATAATGCTGTCATGCTTTAGGTTATAACCTTTAGCAAGATCACCGGCTTTCATCCATTCTACTAACGAAACATTGGAATTAGTCATAGCTAATGGCTGAAAAAGCTTTTCCCTGATATTATCTTCCCAACTCTTTCCGGTTAACTTTTCAACTACAACCCCCTGTAGCATGAACATAAAATTATTATATTGCCATTTACGTCTTAATGGTTCAGAAGGTTGCATGTATTGCAGGCGATGCATTAACGTATCTCTTGAACCGGATGGGAAAAAATACCATGAATAATCATAACGCGATACACCGGTGCGATGGCTCATCATGTCACGGAGTGTAACATTATCATTCATTTCATTATTATAAAAATTCAGCTCGGGCAGGTAAGTTTTTACAGGCTTGTCTACGTCAACTTTATTATCCCTTCCTAAAAGACCAATTAAGGAAGCAGTAAAAGCTTTCGTACACGACCCGATGGCAAATTGAGTATTTGCTGTTACAGGAATTTTGGCTTCCCAGTCTTTATAACCAAAGCCTTTTGCATACACTACTTTATCTTTTTCTACAACAGCTACTGCAAATCCTGCGGCTTTCCAGTCTTTTAATACTCTTGCAAAAGCAGTATCCAAACCAGCAAAGCGATCTTTGGTAGTTTTTTTCTTTTGTGCCAGTGATGATATAGAAAGAAAGCAAAATAGGAGTGCTGTTGTATTCCTCATAAATAAATTGATTTTACAATATTAATATATCGCATTTTTCCTGTAGTGTAGTGGCTATTTTGTAAGTATTTTTTTTAACCACAGGGGAAACCGGAGCAGAAGAAGAGGTTACACAGAAAGTGTTCTCTGTGTAACCTCTTCTTCTGCTCCGGTTTCCCCTATGGTTAAAAAAACTGTTTGAATAAAAGGTAGAATAAAAACTATTCTAAAGATTACTTTAAATTTGACTTATCACAATAAAACTTTACCAAAAATGCAAAATAACGGTAGTCCGGATACAACAGTATGGGACGTCAATGATGAAAGCAAAGTCAACACTGTGGGCAAGTGCCCGTTTTCGGGTGGGGCTTTAAACAAAAGTGCCGGCGGTGGCACAAGAAACCGCGACTGGTGGCCAAACATGTTAAGGTTGAATATCCTGCGTCAACATTCTTCTCTGTCCGATCCGATGGACGAAAATTTTAACTACGCCGAGGAATTCAAGACGCTTGATCTCGCTGCCGTGAAAAAAGACATCTTCGATCTGATGAACACGTCCCAGGATTGGTGGCCGGCAGACTTCGGTCACTATGGACCTTTTTTCATCCGGATGGCCTGGCACAGCGCGGGTACTTATCGCATTGGTGATGGCCGTGGTGGCGCCAGTTCCGGCGCCCAGCGCTTTGCTCCACTCAACAGTTGGAACGACAATACAAACCTCGATAAGGCCCGGTTGCTATTGTGGCCAATTAAACAGAAATATGGCAGGAAACTTTCGTGGGCCGACCTGATGGTTCTTACCGGCAACTGTGCCCTTGAGTCGATGGGTTTAAAGACGTTCGGCTTCGGTGGTGGACGCGAAGATGTTTGGGAGCCTGAAGAGGATGTATATTGGGGTTCTGAAACGGAATGGATGGGAGACAATGTCAGGTATCCCGAAAACGGTGAGCGTAAACTGGAGCAACCTCTTGGCTCAGCCCATATGGGGCTCATCTATGTGAACCCGGAGGGGCCAAAAGGAAATCCAGATCCGCTTGGCGCGGCATACGACATTCGCGAGACCTTTGGTCGTATGGCCATGAACGACGAAGAAACCGTTGCACTTATTGCAGGCGGCCATACATTTGGCAAAACCCACGGTGCTGCCGACCCGGGCCAGTACATTGGTTCCGAACCCGCAGGTTCAAGCATCGAAGAGCAAAGCCTTGGCTGGAAAAATACATTTGGCACCGGAAATGGAGTTTATACCATTACCAGCGGGCTCGAAGGAGCGTGGACCACAACGCCAACAAAGTGGGGTAACGAATACTTCGATAACCTGTTTGGTTTCGAATGGGAACTGACGAAGAGTCCGGGTGGCGCACATCAGTGGCAACCGAAAAATGGGGCAGGCGCCGGTACAGTACCTGATGCACACGACCCATCAAGAAGTCATGCGCCTTTTATGCTAACGACAGACCTGGCTATGAAGGCCGATCCTGAGTATGAAAAAATTTCAAGACGTTTCCATGAAAATCCGGATGAGTTTGCCGACGCATTCGCTCGGGCATGGTTTAAGCTAACGCACCGCGATATGGGGCCGATAGAGCGCTACCTGGGTCCGGAAGTGCCTACAGAAGAGCTGCTTTGGCAGGATCCTGTACCTGCCGTTAATCATACCCTGGTCAATGATCAGGAAATAGTTGTTCTGAAGGATAAGATTCTTGCATCCGGATTACCGGTATCCCAACTGGTATCTACTGCCTGGGCTTCGGCTTTCACATACCGTAACTCCGATAAACGAGGCGGCACTAACGGTGCCCGTGTTCGCCTGGCACCGCAGAGATATTGGGAAGTTAACAATCCGGGCCAACTGGCTACCGTATTGACGACGCTTGAAGGCATTAAAAATGATTTCAACAACGCACAGTCAGGCGATACAATGATTTCACTCGCCGACCTGATCGTGCTGGGCGGATGCGTTGGGATTGAGCTGGCAGCTAAGAATGCCGGTCATGAGGTAACGGTGCCCTTTACGCCCGGACGCGCCGATGCATCGCAGGAGCAAACCGATGTGCGATCATTTGATGCGCTGGAACCAGGAGCAGACGGATTCCGCAACTACCTGAACGCCAAACATAAGTCTCCGGCCGAAGACATGTTAATAGACAAAGCACAACAATTAACGCTTACTGCTCCGCAGTTGACAGTGCTTGTTGGCGGCATGCGTGTGCTTAATACAAACTTCGATCACTCTCAAAATGGCGTTTTCACAAAGCGCCCGGAAGCACTGACCAATGACTTTTTCGTTAATCTGCTCGACATAACTACTACGTGGAAACCGGTTTCACCGGCAAAAGACATATTCCAGGGCCGCAACCGTGCAACAGGCGAACTCAAGTGGACCGGCACCCGTGTAGATCTGATCTTTGGTTCCAACTCAGAACTCCGCGCTGTTGCAGAAGTGTATGCATGCAGTGATTCGCAGGAGAAATTCGTGCAGGACTTTATAGCAGCCTGGACAAAGGTGATGAATCTTGGCCGGTTCGGGCTGGCCTGATCTTAATAGAGACAGGCAGAGAAGGCAGTTTCTTTTCCGTGTTTGGCAGCAGCCACCGGTTCCTATTTAACGGAAACGCTGTATGATTTATGCATGATCTTGAGTAGGAAGCATCTGGCATTGCTAAAAAGTGGTTATATATTATTTAGGTGGTCTGGCAACAGGCCACCTTTTTATTTTCAATACTTTTAAGGGCTAAATTTTTTTACACTTACCTGTCACCCTGCGTTTTTCGCGGTGAAGGGTTGGAAATTTTCTGAACGGACATCATGATAAGTTCACTCGATGTCAGTAATATCATTGTAGGTCATGCGCGTTCAAATCAACCACAAATACATTATTTTTAAGCTATGCTTCCATATCATTCAACAAGTAAGGCACGATCTTGATGAAATATTACGGTTAACATAACTGTCATCTCAAAACGTTTCAATCTATATGAAAAAAATCAAATTATTCCGGATAACGGTGATAGCACTCCCCGCGTTGTTACTAGCCGCTTTCATCACTCCCGGCATAAAACCGTTGCAAACACAATCAACAGACCCCGCTAACCTCACCATTTATTGGATAGATACAGAAGGAGGCGCCGCTACCCTGATTGTAACGCCTTCAGGCGAATCGATTTTAATTGATGCCGGCAACCCCGGCACGCGCGACCCCGACCGGATCTATGAAGTTGCCCATCATGTTGCAGGACTTAAACAAATAGACCACCTGGTGATCACACACTGGCACAATGATCATTTTGGTGGTGCTTCATCAGTGGCGGCTAAAATGCCTGTTATTGAAGTAATAGACAGACCTGTTGCAGACAGCCTCTTACAGGATAAAAATTTTGCTATCATGATGCAGGCTTACCGGGATATGCCGGTAAAGCGCCGTTCCATATTAAAACCCGGAGAATTTATCAATCTTAAAACGCTGCCTAAAGGATTTCAACAGTTGTCGGTACAGATGGTAGGGCACGACAAGCAATTTGTTCCGGTTATCAAAACAGCTACTGCAACGAATGATTGTGAAGCTGTGAAAGATAAACCGGTTGATAACTCCGATAATGCCAACAGCCAGGTTATGGTATTGAACTATGGAACGTTTCGTTTTTTTGACGGCGGTGATCTTACCTGGAACATTGAAAAAAAGCTGGTATGTCCGAAGAACATCATAGGCACGGTAGACGTTTACCAGGTTGACCATCATGGTTTGGACCAGAGTAATAATTCCTTGCTCATTAAAGCACTCGCTCCAACAGTAAGCATCATGGGAAATGGTACTCAAAAAGGCGGTAGCCCCGAAACGATTACGTCTCTCCGCAACACGCCCTCCATCCGGGCACAATACCAGTTGCATAAGAACATCCGTGCAGATTCAGTCTTTAACACAACAGAAGAATACATCGCTAATCTAAAAGCGAACTGCGATGGAAATTATGTTAAACTTTCGGTTGCTTCAGATGGTAAGAAATACACGGTGAGCATACC
>CAXTDO010000149.1:8395-9845 GCA_964242315.1 uncultured Flavihumibacter sp. | reverse complement strand
TAACAGTTAATTAATGATAACTTAATATTTCAAATTGAAATAAATTATACCCTAACCAATTCAATCCGCTGAGACAGATTGCTGAAGAACTAACTGTATCATTACAACTATGTTAAAGGTAAGTAGTACTATATGCCTCCGGACACCTTTAGTATTAAAGTTATTAAATGATTTTAATGAATGAAGCTGTCAGTAGCCTGTATTTTGAGTCATAGCAGCGGGGTTCAATTTATATTCATTAAGCGGAATGGGGAAATAATAATCTTTAGTAGTGATATTGGTCAGAGGAGAATTATTATAGTCTGCCTGGCTTTTGCCGCGTATGTAAGTGACAAGATCTGAAGCATTGAAAAACCTGGTAAGATCGTGCCAGCGGTGGTGTTCAAACGCCAGTTCTATCCTTCTTTCGTGAAGAATGGCAAGTTTAAGTGTCGGGTATCGTGATGCATAAGTTGGATTTGCCATCATCAGACTGTAGGCAGGCATTCCTGCCCGGGTGCGCACCATATCAAGATATTGAGTGGCTGTAGCATTATCTCCAAGGTACATGCTCACTTCAGCTAGGTTTAAAATAATGTCTGCATATCTTAATAGAATCCAGTCATTACCTCCATAACCGAGCGTGCCGGCGGCGGCACTGTTATCCCTGAATTTTGTAATAAAATAGGATTGCACTGCAGTATTTGCTGCATACTTTATAGAGAAGCTGGTTCTCACATCCCCTGTTTCAAATTCCTTTTGAAGGTCGAGGCTTAACGTACCACCTGATCCCTGTGATAAAAATTGGGAATTAATCGTTTCACCTTTGGCCTGGTTATCACGTGCAAGTGAGGAATAGTAATTCATATCACCCTGCTTATAAACTATCTGAAACATAATTTCAGGGCACGTGGATTTTTTATTTACATCGAAAACATCGGTAAAAGGAATGTCTGATAATTTGCCAAAAGTTTTCATATTATAAGAAGCCAGCAGGTAAGTCTTTGCATTATTCAGGTTGGTAGTTTTATCGGAGTTATCCAATGTTGTAGCCATCGTAAGATATACCTGACCTAAAACTCCATTTGCAGTTTGTAATGAAACCCTTCCTTTATTGGCAATGGATTGTACTACAGGAAGATTGCTTGCTATCACTTCTTTGAGATCTTTTATAATCTGTGTATAAACATTCTCTCTTGTTTCTCTGAAAGTGATTTTGTTTACCTCCTCTGTTGTACTTAACCTCTCAGTAACTAAAGGCACACCACCAAATTCACGCACAAGGTTGAAATACATTAATGCCCGTATAAATTTTACCTCAGCTTTATACTGCGTTCTTACTGAATCGCTGTTAAACTTTATATTATCAATTTCCAACAGAACAAGGTTAGCTCTTGATATCGGTGTATACAGCGCTGTCCAGTGGCTTTGGAGATAAGTGTTGCTTGGCACCAGTGAAAAAGCAGTGAAC
>CAXTDO010000149.1:0-8385 GCA_964242315.1 uncultured Flavihumibacter sp. | reverse complement strand
AATGGTTCACCGTTATTAGACTGGTTATCTGTGGTATTAACGTCATCTGCACGGTCATCTGTCCAAAGCTGGGAGCCTTCACCGATACAGTTGGAACTTCTTAGTGATTGATAAACCCCGTTAACAGCCAGCGTTATATCATTTTCTGTCTGAAAATTTTTTTCCACAGAAACAGCATTGGGGTTTGTCTGTTCAAGAAAACTTTTTTTGCAGGAACCGAATAGTGTAACCGAAGTGAAACAGGCAATGATGATATATTTATTTTGCATAATAGTTTTTTATTTTGTTAGAACTGCATCCTTACACCAACATTAAACGCCCGTACAAGAGGGTATTTGCCATAGTCTACGCCGGGCGATAGGTTGGTGCCATTATTATAATCTACTTCAGGATTGTAACCAAGATATTTAGTGACGGTAAATGCATTATCAGCGCTGCCATAGATCCTGAAGCTGCTGATGCCTAATCTTTTTGCTATAGCCAGTTCCGGGATATTATAACCGATTGTCATGTTGGTGCAGCGAAGGAAGGAACCGTTCTGCAAATAAAAATCTGACAGCCTGGTGCTGTTACTTTGAGTACCACCCCGCGATGCGCGATAAATCTTTCCATCTCCCGGCGCTGTTTCAGACTGGTACCTGTTGGCAACAATTGCATAATTATTACCGGAGCCTTCCATATTTTTAATATAATAGTCCTGTCCGTCTATAACCTGGTTGCCATAAGATCCGTTAAATGATGCACTGAAATCAAAATGCTCGTAGCTCATATTCAAGTTAAAACCGTAAGTTAATTTTGGATATGGAGTTCCGATTACCTGTTTGTCTGCTTCATTGATAATACCATCTCCGTTAGTGTCCTGAAAATACAGATCGCCCGGACTCAAAGGTGTGCTTGAATAAGATGAACGAGGCGGCCCTTTCAATACATACCCCTTTGGGAATGTGTTTGTAGGTAAAAGGTTGGCATTGTCGATAGCTATATTAGCCATATCTGCCTGTCTTACCATACCTGCAACCTTTAAACCATAAAACATTCCTACCGGCTGGCCTTCCATTGTTACGTGAGTTGTATAAGATCTTTCTGCACCTGCCACATAAATAGCACTGGCGCCGCCAAGACTTACCACTTTATTTTTATTCATAGTGATATTGCCACTCAGGTTGAGGCTGAACTTTTTAGTAGCAATGACTTTTGCATCAACCTGTGCATCAAAACCTGTATTGTGAATGTCGGCATCCCTCAGGTTAGTTAATATGGAAGTAGAACCGGAAGCGGCAGTAATGCTTTGGTTAAAAAGAAGGTTATAAGATTTGCTGATATAATAATTAAATATCAGTGAAACCCTGTTATGCAGCATGCCGATATCTGCGCCGAAATTATATTGGGAGGTAGATTCCCAGCCTAATTTTTCATCGGTAATATTACCTGCCCAGTTTGCGGTATAAATAGTACCGGGACCACCGAACACCACGCCACCGGGAGAAGAAATAGATTGCTCATACCTGTAATTACCAATGTTGTTATTGCCGGTCAATCCCCAGCTAGCACGCAGCTTGGCTGTAACACCATTGCCAAACCGGTTAACATAAAAAGATTCGTTGGAAAGATTCCAGCCGGCTGATATGGAAGGAAACTTACCCCACCTGTTTTGTGGCCCGAAGCGGGAAGAAGCATCGGTACGAAAGGAACCCGACAAGTAATATCTATTGTTATAACTGTATAAAACCCGCGCCAGGTAAGACAACAAAGTGGTGGTTGATTTACCGGTAGCACCATTAAGATAAAAGTTAGAGGCATTTGCCCCTCTTGCTGTAATCTCCGGTACAAGGTCATTGCTGAAACCATTGGCTCCAACGCTTAGGATATCACTGTTTGTTTGCTGTGCCGTGTAACCGGCAAGCACATCAACATTCCCAAACTTTGTCTGCCTCTTATAATTCAGCGTGAACTCGGCCAGCTCATCCAGCATGGAGATGAATTGCGCTGATGCATTAGCTGCGGCAATAGCCTGCGGTGAACCTGCAGGATTTACCCCGCTGCTTAAATTGGTAGGGTAATAATATTCATATTTCTCATTATAGGTTTGTGCACCTACATTTAATTTAGCGGAAAGATTTGGGATGATCTCATAGGTTGCATTGGCATTGTAAGTTCCCCGCATTCCTTTTCTTGTGATGTTTACACGCTCAGCCAAAGCAACCGGGTTTTCGATACCCTGGAACGCGTAGGAGTAACCATCTGTTTGTTCGGCAGCCTGTCCAAGCGCCAGTGACCCGTCAGCATTATATAAAGGAAAGATAGGCATGTATACCAAAGCGCCTAATATTGATCCCTGGTTAAACCTTCCTTCTTCCACTTCACGGTTATTGGTGTTCGTTATAAAAATGTTGGAGCTTATTTTAAGCTTAGGCGTGAGGTCGGCGTCGATGTTGGCACGCAGGTTCATCTTCTTTTGAAAGGTGCTTATGATGATGCCTGGCTGATCCTGGTAACCTGCGCTTATCAGGTATCTTGCCGTATTGGTTCCACCGGTAAAAGAAAGATTGTGTCTTTGTCCCAAAGCATTCCGGTACAAAGCATCCTGCCAGTCGGTGTTGTACTTAGGCTTTATAACTTTTTGCGTCGGGAAATCATATATGGATTTCAGTATGGCAACGGAACCGGTGTTAGAACTACCGGCTTTGGCTACACGTGTTGCATTGTCATCAGAATAAAATGCATCATTCCAGGCGATACCCTTTGCTATCAGTATATCATGATAAGCGCCGTTTCTTCCATCAACGAATAATTGTGCAAAGCCATCAGCATCCAGCATCTTTACTTTTTTAGCAAGCTGATTTATACCGACCTGGTAGTCATATTCCAACCTTCCTTTACCCTGTTTGCCACGCTTGGTGGTAATTAACACCACACCTGCCGCCGCACGTGATCCGTATATTGCTGCTGAGGCTGCATCTTTCAATATTTCTATAGACTCAATATCCTCAGGATTGATGAAGATATCATTTCCGGCAGTAGCAGGATTATAACCGGAAGTACCATTAGTGCTATTACCAGGGCCCTGACTAACGTTGCCACTCACCGGATAACCGTCAATTACATACAAAGGCTCTGAACTTGCATTGATGGAACCAATTCCACGTACCCTTATTTTTGTGCCGGAATAAGGCGCACCGCTTACCTGCGATACCTGCACGCCGGCTACTTTTCCTACGAGTGCCTGACTAATAGTGGGCGAACTAAGATTTAATTCTTTTGCTTTTACACTGGAGATGGCACCCGTTACATCACTTTTCCGAAGACGCTGATAACCGATAGCCACCACTTCTTCCAGTAACTTTGCTTCTCCCTGCAACGTGACGTTGATAATAGCGTTATTCCCAACCGCAACCTCTCTCTTATCAAAACCTACATAGCTGAATACCAGTGTACCTGTTGGAGTTGCGGCTATACTAAAATTTCCATTTTCATCCGTTATAACCGTTTTGCCGGATTTCTTTTCAAGAACTGTTACACCCTGCAGAGCCTGGCTGCTGTCATTAATCACCCTGCCTGTTACCTCGAAGATTTGTGCCTGGGTAACTTCAGGAAATAAAATTGTGACAATAAAAATGAATATAGTTAACATACCCATTTTTTGTATCCAGATCAAACCAGAATTACAATTTATTTTCTCTTTTATCATATAAATATTTGAATGATTTAATAAGCAGTTTGAGTTCTACCAGGTGATGTTCACGGAGTTTACGTTATTATTCTTTGAAGAACTTACAGCAATACCATTTTGATAATTGTTTAAAAAAGTAAAGCCTTCCAGTTCGTCATTTCTGTCGTTAATGTCAATCACCTTCACCACTTGTTCCTTTCCCGATTCAATGGATTCTTTAAGATCCAGGTAAGTGAACCGCCACTTCCGGCCTTCCTCCTGGTTTTGAATAAGCACCAGCAAATTTTTTCCGGGAATGAAGCAAAGGTTTTGCACCCAGGGTGAACAGGTAAACTTTTTAACAAGAACACCTTTATCAGATGTTTTTTTAGCATGTTGTAAAACTGCCGGATCATATAATCTTACTTCATTTCTTTTATTACCATAGTCAGCGGTGGCTACATACCATTTGTTATGATACTGTACATATTCAGGTCTTGTTCCTTGCACACAGGTATCATCTTCAATTGTATTGATTAAGTTACCGTCGAGTGTTCCGGTTTTTAAGAGACCATCCCAGTTAACGCAATAAATAACTGCTTTCCATAATGTACCTTCAGTGTTAAGTCGGATACTGTTGCCAATAAAGATGGGACCACTTTGTTTGTAAGCTATACCTGTTGGATGGTTGATGATATCCTTGCCATTTTCCGTCAACCTGATTTCTTTACCTATGTATTGAAAAGAATCACTCATCATTTTGTATTCTCTTATCATGCCCACTTCCCTGTCACCATACAGGAAGAGCCTTCCATTTTGATAAGATGCGCCCTGGCAGGCACCTAACGAATCAACAGTATACGAACGCTGTATATTCATTTTAATATCTACTGACGTAAATAGAAGAATTGTAAGGAGAAGCCACAGCAGTTTGTTCATACTCGTAACCCTTAATTTGGATTGGCAAAGTGATCGGATAATTATTAACCCAGGGTTAAGGAAATGTGACCCAATTATGAAGATTTCAATATCTCAGTCTGAAAGATAAATTGACTTTAATCTGCCCGGGACGTTTACTGAACCACAGAGGGGAAAGCCGGAGACAAGAAAGAGGTTACACAGAGGACTCCTCTGTGTAACCTCTTTCTTGTCTCCGGCTTTCCCCTCTGTGGTTAAAAAAAAAGACTTACACGATTTAACGCATAACCACCACTTATTTAATAATCAGCTTTCGTGATTCATTGATGCCATTCTCATTATCAACCTGTAAAATATACAATCCTTTACTCCATCCTGCAGTAGGGATTTTCAGGTCGGTATCAACGCTTTTAACTGCTGCCAGAAGTTTGCCTGTTGTATTATAGATGTTTATAGTTCTGTTTCCTTTAACACTAAACGATACATGTACATCAGTGCCTTGTTTTACAGGATTAGAATACAAAGTAAAATGACTGAAATCTGAATAGCTGATCTTTTGAATCGGAGAATAAACAATCTTTCCTGATAGTTCCGTAGCTTTTATTTTATAATAAAGCGTTTTGTTTTCAGGCACAGGCACTACATAATCGTATAAGTGTTTTTGATCAACAGCATTAATTGTATATATAGGTTGGAAGGAAATACCATCACTTGATTGTAATACTTCTGACGTTTTTAAGTTCAGGTTGTCAGTGATCTTCCATGATAATTTAGTGTTACCAGATGTTTTAGAAGAAGTAAAATATTCGAATGTTACAGGTAAGGTGGTAATGAAAGTAATGTTAGAAGCATTGTTACAATCAGGACGCACCATATTTATGTTCCATACTCTTGACGTTGTAAAGGTGTTGGTTGAAGTATTAAAGGTTGCTGACGCTATATAAATGTATTCATCACCCGCAGGGTCCGGCCCAAGAAAAGTATTACCTGCAGTTCCATAAGTGCCTCCGGCGTATAAATCATTTGCCGGCAGTTTAAAATTTTTGGTTGATCCGGCTCCTATTGCAGTACCGTAAAATAAAGCATCAACAGGTACAGTATTAACGGTAATATCACCGGCCATGGCGTTGAACACTGCAACACCATCGGCTGTAGTGCCACCATTGCCAACTACCCCATTACTCGGGGTACCTAATACATCACCCGCTGTTGTTAACGTATTAATAGTTCTTAATAATTTGCAGTTTGTTCCATCAACTGCGAGGCTGCTGCCACCAACATATATCAATTCACCTTTTTGAATTGTGCCGGAAGAGATCTGAAAACCATAACTTCCGGTACCACCGGAGATCCAGCCGTTGGTTGTTGCATTGCCTCCGTCAGCCGTAACAACAGTATAAGGTTCTGTAGCAAAATTTATTGATCGTGTTGCAACTAATTCCACTAATTCGTAAGGAGAATCAGTGCCGGTAGGATTCCCCAGAATGCGATGGATCAATAAAGCGGGCTGCTGGCTACAAACCGACAGACTACACAAACAAAAAATGATGGCACTTTTAATATGTATTGTTTTTTTCATGGATTGAATTGTGTTACAACAAATGCATTGTCTTTTTATTTCACTGCATGCTATAAAATCCGTTGTGTGATATTGGCGTTTAGGCAACCATAACTGATACTACCCTTCCTGCCTTTAATGAATAAATATGAGGTCTAACTGCCGGGTGAATAAGGCTGGAATCACAAACCCTTCAGTTGATTTATTTACATCTAAACGATCAATTATACTCCGATTGTGAACTATACACTATTAAGATTAACTGAATAGAATACTGATCAAAATAGTCTAACAATTACACAACATTGAAAAATCATATCCGAATTTTAATAAGACTATTTTGCACTCTCATATGGCAAGCAATCGTTACGGCGTCTGTTTCTACAGATGCCTCTTTTTTATAACTTTATCATGTGTGAGAAGAATCAATCATTAATAACAAAGTTTTGCTTACCCATAATTTTATAAATCCTTTAGTTGTCTGTTTGACTTCACGAGATCATCCTCCAGCCAAAAGGAATAAGTTGTTTTTGTTTTATCTTCATCATCCCTTTCTTTATAGGAAAGTTTGCATCCGTTTATTGATTTCAGAAACTGCTTTAAAATGTCCTCAACTTCATGAAGCTCTGATTCGAGCTCTCCTTTACGGTATTCATACTTCCTGATCTGAAGGAACATTTTATATGCAGTGTCAGCTTCTCCAGACTTAAGTACTGATCCGGACTTATCGGTTAACAATACATCTAATTTATCTTTAACCTTTTCAATGAGTCTTGGAAGCTCATCATTCTCATTAGACAATAGCAGGTAATCTTCGATGAGGCCTTCGTAATATTTGTGTTTTTTATCTTTCATAGACTATTTATATAATAAAAACAAAAATCGGATTTATTTCTAATTACAAATATTAACTTTTCCAAGCAAGTAATTATGTTGGTGCCCCCCAGGAAAAAAGAAATAGCAGTTCTTCTATTTCTTAAGATTATTTCGCAATGTCAGATTATACAAAAGCTAATAATTCCATAACTATCGCTTAACATACACGACTTAATTTTGCCGGTAACTCTGTTTTTCATAACATTCATTGACTGGCTGGAATTTATATTTTCGTATCAATCAGCTTACAAGTAATTTTTGAAATTATAAAACAAGGGAAAGTGTTACAAAAAACATGATCGTTACAAGGCTTTTCAAATCAAAATAATCCAATATATGAAAAGTAAAAACTTATTGATAAACCGGTTTTAATTATAAACACTTTAAACTATGAAATCTGCGCTTATCATCTTCAATGGTATTAAATTTCCCTATAACCTGATGGAATTTGTCTTGGCTCATGTCAAGCAAGAACAAATTCCGTTACATGTTTTATTTTTAAAAGCACAAAAGGGAGTGTCTGAAGGTTATGGGTTTCCAAGTGATATTAATCAGACGGAAGAAATAGATGGTATAAAGAATGCTCAAAAAGAAGACATTTCACTTATCAATCATCATATGAAATTAGCTGTTGACATGGCTGCATTTGAAGGCATAACCTGTACAACGCAGCTTATCACAGATTGTTCTCTTAAAGAGATTTTAAAAATAATTGATAATCATGATGAAGTGTATGTAGATGCCGCTTTTGATGATGACAATACTTCAATGCTTAACAGTAATAAATTTTCTTTAAAAGATTTGATAGCGCAGGCATCTTCCCCAATAAAGGTGGTTTCCAAAGATGACAGCACACCAAAGTGATAATCAGAAACTTTCAGGATTAAGTGTTTTCCCGATTCATCAATCTAAATGAAGGAGTTACCAGCAACATAACAATTAATAAACATTTTGTCAACAATGCGGTAACATTAAGATGGTAGTTTTAACTGTACAAGTGGTAATCATTCGATAAGTCCTTCTGTTTCTACAGAGGCTTTTTATTTGAGTTGCTTACTATGATGCGGGCTTTTAATGTTACTCAACTGCATTTTTATATAGTGAAAGATGAGCATAATATTAGCAATGCACATTAAACTTAAAAGCACATTAATAATAATTTAATTCAGTATAATGTTACTTAATGAATCGCAACAACTTCAATTACAGGATTTCTTTAATCTATCAAATTTTGCAGAAAAGGGTGCTGTTATTACTGACTTGGATGGCACAGCCATTCATGAGGCGGAGATCACCTGCGCAACGGAGTAAGTATTTTTTTGAAACTGGAGAAGGGAATTGACGCTCTCCTTGCGTACGTTGGTGCGCGACGCGGTAACCACCA
>CAXTDO010000148.1:0-9852 GCA_964242315.1 uncultured Flavihumibacter sp. | reverse complement strand
TTCAATTAAGTGCTTCGCATCTTAATTGAACGTCCCCTCCTTGAAAAGGAGGGGAGCCGTTACGTGCTTATCAGTCCTTAACTTAACGACATTAATTAATAATCCATCATTCATAATTCCTAATTTTCATCATTCTAACATAATGACTATATGAATACATCGTGAATAACTCAACAGCCCGCGTAGCTGCTTTATCACAAGCATGCAATGTGCCGGCTATTCCGGTTAAATAACTTTATCAAATTAACACATAATAAAGCTATGAAGAAAAACGAACTTGCCAGAAGGTTAATCAATCGCTTTATGAGATTAGGATTGCTGCCCGTAATGATGATATGCTGCTTCATTGTAGCAGTTCATGCAAATGCTACAAACGGCCAGGAAATTCTGAATAAGAAAATAAACCTGATCGCCGAACAACAGGAAGTAAAAGCCATACTAACGCAAATCAGCAGGCTTGCCGAAATAAGATTTGTTTACAGCGCCCAGATGGTTCCCGCAAGAAAAAGGGTTTCTCTTTCGGCGCGTGATCAGAGTTTGCGGGAAGTTCTTTATATTTTACTGGAACCGTTGAATATATTTTACCAGCTCTCCGGTAACCAGATCATCCTGATGCGAAAAGGAGATGAACAAAACAGGCTGCTGGCTTTTAAAGAAGACACTTACGAAAAACCAACACCGGAAGAGGTGGCTGCAAGAAATATAACCGGCAAAGTAACCAATGAGGATGGCACGCTATTAGGCGGCGTATCCGTTCTGGTAAAAGGAACAGCACGGGGCACCACCACCAACGAAAGAGGCGTATTCACCATAAGCGTTGATGCCGGTGAAACGCTGGAGTTTTCCATTATAGGATACAAGCTGTCGTCTGTTAGAGTAGGGCAGGAAACCACCATCAACATAACTTTACAGGCCGACGCCTCCAAACTGAATGAAATTGTAGTAGTGGGTTATGGAACACAAAAAAGAAGTACGCTTACCGGCGCCGTTGCTTCCGTAAGCAGTAAAACCCTGAACGAGTTACCTGTTGCAAGTATTGATCAGGCTTTGCAGGGTCGCGTTTCCGGGCTATCGGTAACAAACAACGGTTCACCGGGAACAGCGCCTATTATCGCCATCAGGGGCATCAGTTCCATCGGTTACGCAACCGATCCTTTATATGTTATAGACGGCTTTCCTACCGGTAACCTCAGCAGCTTCGACAGTAAGGATGTGGAGTCGGTGGAAGTACTGAAAGATGCAAGCGCGGCAGCCATCTACGGCTCAAGGGCAACCAATGGCGTGATCATCATCACCACAAAAAAAGGAAGAACCGATAAACGCCTTCAGGTAACTCTTGATTCTTATATTGGCGTGCAAAGTCCTGCTAAAAAAATCGACCTGCTGAACACCAATCAGTACTTACAATACGAACGGGCGCTAAACGGTGCGGCTGGAATTGCGCCGGCACCACGTTTTCTTCCTGCCAATTTTAACATGCCTATTTATGCAGGCGCTACACAAACTTATGCCCAGACAAATACCGACTGGCAGGATGCTTATTTTAAGAATGGCATTATTACACAGCATAACATCTCTGTCGGCGGTGGTAACGACATCTCCAGGTTTTATTCTTCTGCAGGTTATTTCAAACAGGATGGCATTGCACAGGGACTGAGTTATGAAAGAGGAAACTTCCGCATCAACTCCGAACATAAGATCAGCAAAGTGTTTACGTTTGGAGAAAACTTCTTTACTGCCGCAAGCACGCAGCATTACGATGGTACCGGTGGTAACAGGTCGCCCCTCACCAACGTTGTAAGAATGCAGCCTTACATTCCGGTGTATGATCCTACTAAAGCCGGGGGCTTCCAGGGTCCGCAGAATAGTTTTGATGGCGCCGATCCCACCAACCCTGTTGAAGCTGCTTTGATTGGTTTCAGCACCATCAAAACGTTGAAGATACTGGGAACTGCTTATGTAGACGCCAACATCACCTCATGGCTGAAATTCAGGTCTACCTTTGGCGTTGATTATACCAACGCTTACCAACAGCTATATACCCCCATTTATAATGATGGCGGCACGCTGAGCGCAACCCTGGCAAGTATCAACAATCAAAGGCAGCTATACGCCACCTTCTTATATACCCAACAGCTTGTATTTGACAAAATATTTGGAGCACATCATATAAATGCCACCGCAGTTTATGAACAACAGGGTCAACGATACACTATTGAGACTCAAACAGGCAACCAGAACACCAATGCCATCAGAACGCTGAACGGCGCCACAAATATTGCTGCCAATACACGATATGAAGAAAACCTGATTCAATCGTATATTGGCCGCATTACTTACGACTATAACAGCAAATACCTGCTGAGTGCGAGCTTAAGAAGAGACGGCCTTTCGGTGTTTGCTCCGGGCCACAAATTCAGAAACTTTCCGGCGGCCTCAATAGGCTGGAGAATAGACCAGGAAAACTTTCTGAAAAATTCTGCCTCCGTTTCTGAGCTGAAAGCCAGGGCCGGGTACGGACTAACCGGCATCAACGGCGTTACTTTGGGTAACTACCCTTACCAGGTGCCGGTTCAGGCTAATCAATCAGACTACCCATTCAATGGAACCATCTCGGGACCTAACGGTTCGTTTTATAATAATCTGGGTAACCCGGACCTGGAATGGGAAGTAACCAAGCAGTTCAATTTTGGTTTGGACCTTGGCTTGCTGAAGAACAGGATAACGCTGACAGCCGAATATTTCAGAAGGAAAACAGATAATCTCATTATCAATATTCCGATACCGCCATCCTTTGGTTTTGGCAGCGGTGGCAATGTTCCTACCAACGCGGCATCCATGCAAAATAATGGTTTTGAACTTCAGTTAGGCTATCATAAAACCGGTGGAGATTTTAAATGGGATATTACCGGTCTGGTGAGTATAATCCGTAACAAAGTGCTTAGCCTGAATTCGGCCAATGCATCTTTCCCTGCCGGACAAGATGCTGATTTTGGTGGCGGCGATATCACCAATACCGTTGTAGGACAGCCTATCCAGTCTTTTTACGGATATATGGTAAGCGGCATCTTTCAAAGCGCCTCAGAAGTGAGCAGCAGCCCTTTTCAAACATCCCTCACTGCGCCCGGTGATTTGAAGTTTTTGGATATCAGCGGGCCAAACGGCAAGCCGGATGGTGTGATCAATTCTTATGACCGCACCTTCATTGGAAGCTACCTGCCTAAATACACGTACTCATTAAATTATTCTGCATCCTATAAAAATTTCGACCTGGGCATATTCTTCCAGGGAGTTCAGGGTAACAAAATTTTTAATGGTGAAAGAATCATAGTGGAAGGTATGGCCAGGTTATTTAATTCCGGCACTGCCGTATTAAATGCGTGGACTCCCACCAATACCAACACTGTTATTCCAAGGGCCATCAGCGGAGATCCCAATCAAAACGTGCGGGTATCTACACGCTGGATTGAAGATGGCTCTTACCTAAGACTAAAGAACCTGATGTTAGGATATAATGTCCCCGCTTCAACATTACAATCATTAACTAAAGGAACTATCAGCCGTTTCAGGCTGTATGTATCGTCTCAAAACCTGTTGACGGTAACCAGGTATAAAGGCTGGGATCCGGAAGTTGGTTCCAGGAAGAACACCTTAACCAGCGGTATAGATTACGGCCAGTATCCATCCGCCAGGTCATTTCAGTTTGGACTTCAGGTTGGTTTCTGATTGCTTCACTTAAATTAAATAAGAGCTTATGAAAAAAAATTATAAAGGGCTTGTAACAGTTGCCGTAATTGCAATGATTACTATCTTTTCATGCGACAAGAACCTTAATAAAACGAATCCGAATGCTGTAACGGTTGATGCTTATTTCAATACCAGTGCGCAGTTGCTAAATGCTACCAATTCTATTTATTCTACACTGCACAGCCCTTCACTGGTAGGCAGGGAATGGTTTTTTTTGCATGACCTGAGAAGCGATGAAGTGTCGGCAGGTGGCGGTCAGCTAGAAGTTCCACGCGCGCAGATTTTGAACGGATCGGTAGACCCTACCAACCCTGTCATGAACAGCGTATGGAACGCATTGTACACCATGATTCACCGGGCTAATACGGTTACAGACAATGCAACCCATGTTACAGACAATGATGCCCTAAAGAACCGTTGTGTAGGTGAAGCGAAATTCTTACGTGCCTGGGCGTACTTTGAACTGGTAACCATGTGGGGAGGAGTGCCGGTTTACAATTCCACCGTGAAAGATCCCGATGCATACCAGTCGCGCGTTAAAGAAGACGATGTATACACGTTTATAATAAAAGATCTTCAGGATGCTGTTGCAGCGCTTCCGGCTAAATCTGCCATCGAAAAAGGACGCGCCACCAATGCCGCCGCCAACGCAATGCTTGGGCGCGTGTATATGCAAAAGGGTGATTACGCTGCCGCTAAAGCCGCGCTGCTAAAAATTCCGGTATCAGGAAATGACGGATATACATTGGCGCCAAGATACCTTGACAATTTTGAAGAAGAGACAGATAAGGAATTTAATAACGAATCCATATTTGAGGTGGTCTTTAACGATAAGGGTGATAACAATTTTAACTGGGGAGGTAATTCAGTAGGCGATGGCCCTTCCGCTGACCAGTCAACCGTACGAAACCAGGAATATTGCCCGGTAGCCTGGCGTAACCTGATACCCTCTAATAAATTCTTAAATGAATTTGAAAATGTTGCCACCGGTGCTGCCAAAACCGATCCACGGTTTGCCTGGAGTGTTTATCTTACTGGAGACACCTACAACAATCAACCACCCTCAACAGGACCTTCCGCAATACTTAAAGACGGGGATCAGAACGGCAATACCTCAGTTATAAACGGAGCTACTATAAAAGCAAGCTGGAGAAAATACATGCTGCTTTATAAAATGGATCTTGCTTCGGCTAACTTCCATCCGGGAGGTAACAATCAGCGGATGATCCGCTTTGCAGAAGTACTGCTGATGCTGGCCGAATGTGAGAATGAGACTGGTAACATGCAGGGAGCAATCGGTTATCTGAACCAGGTGAGAGATCGTACCGGAGTAGGCATGCCGCATTATCCCACCGCACAGTTTCCGGCGGCATCAAAAGACCAGGTAACTAAAGCCATCATGCATGAAAGAATGGTAGAACTGGGTGATGAGGAACTCCGCAACATTGATATTATACGCTGGAGGAAGAAAAATTATTTTACAACCGACCCGTTGTCTTATTTCAAGGCAGGCAGGGATGAATTACTGCCTATTCCACAAACGGAGATAGATAACAACCCAAAGTTGGGCGAGGGGGGTGTGGCCAGGCAAAATCCAGGCTATTGATGTTGGGTTTTTAACCGCGGAGAGCGCAGAGAAATAAACGCAGAGGCCATAAAGGAAGCCCTCTGCGCCCAATGTTATTAAAATAAGAAAATGTTCAACATTCAATAAACAATTTTCAATGTTTTATCCAGCTTTTGATTATCATACGATACTTAATTATTGAATATTGCTTATTGAACGTTATTTAAATTCAAGTTCTCTAACTTAATGACATTGCTTCTGCGCCCCGCTATGCGGTTAAAAAAGCACATCAGTAATTCACCGGCAGCAAACTCATATAGTTACTCAATTCCATATGATCCTGCCTGGTAAAAGGCATTCCGGTATTTTTTAAATTCACTATTCGGGCAACCTTAAAATCACGGTATTCCTGCCGCAGCAGGCACCAGGCTATAAGATGCCAGCTAAGCGCATAAAACACCAGCCCGATAGGTTCGGCCTGGCGCACACTTGTCTCACCATTGCTGTTCTTGTATTCCATTTCAACAATTGCCTTTGAGGACACTGTTTCCTGCAGGATGGTAAGGTATTCAAAGTCGTATCTAAAACACGAAGGCATCTGCATCTTCACGTTGTTACTCAATATCTCTGCCTTTTCTTTCTGTGAGCTTCGCAGTACGGTTTTTACTTTATTTAATGCATTGGAATAATGCGTTTGAACAGACTTATCTGCAAAGCCGTGCGCAATAGCTTCCATAAAAATCAGGGCATTGGCTTCTTCTGTACTGAAAGAAACCGGCGGCAAAAAATATCCCTGCACAATAAAATATCCTTTAGCAGGCTCAAAGCTTACCGGAATGCCCGATTCACACAATGCTTTAACATCGCGGTAAACGGTCCGAATGCTTATTTTGAACTTATCGGCTATCTTTTCTGCAGTTACAAATTTTCTGGATTGTAACAAGATAAGTGTGCTAAAAAGTCTGTCAATACGGTTCATGTCAATACTGGTTTATACCGATTAATGCCTGAAATATGCGATGATTGCTATCAGCCGCCAGCTTTCAGGAGGAAAGCTTTTCTAATTTTGATCTGCTGATACCTGATAGCAATTCCCACTACACTTTGTTTAACACACATCTAAAATTCACTTAGAGCCATCTAAAGCCTTTTCGATATTCCTGTCTGGTATCAGCCATATAGCAGATTGAAGAAAAAATAACATACCTGAAATATAAGGATGAACGAATGCCATTGGAATCGCTAAAATATCCATTAACAGGGCAGCGATAACTTTTTTATACTGCTTTTTTACGGCCATTTTCAATTCGCTGCGATCATCGGTAACCTTAAGAATATAATGTTGTAAAATTCCGTATGCCATTCCGCACAACATGAGAACGATGGAGTATAAGATAATGGTGTTAGGGGCAAAGTGGTTCTCACCCATCCAGCCGGTGGCAGCAGGTACCAGTGACAGCCAGAAAAGCAGGTGCAGGTTGGATAACATTATTGTTGAATTTACATGCTTTACCGAATGTAAAAGATTATGATGATTTCCCCAATAAATGCCTATCAGCAAAAAGCTTATCACATAGCTTAAAAACACGGGAATCAATGGCGCCAGCGAGGTCCAGGAGGCCTCATGAGGCACTTTCAATTCCAGCACCATGATAGTTATAATAATTGCCAGCACCCCATCGCTGAAAGCTTCCAGTCTGCTTTTGTTCATACTTAATATTTGCTATCGACTAGCAGCCGTTCGTTCAGTTTTTTAACCACAGAGAACGCAGAGGAGGAAACGCAGAGGGCACAAAGAAAGCCTCTGTGCCCTCTGCGTTTCCTTCTCTGCGTTCTCTGTGGTTAAAAAACACTTACCAGTTAAGCTGCTACCTTTTAATACGTGAGTTCATACATGACACAACACTAATAACCCCATTTCTTCATAATCTGTAAATCCTCTTTTGCGCATTCGATGGGGGTCTTGCCCTGGTAAGATTCCTGTTCGATAATGAAATGGGTAGTACCCTGCTTCCTGGCGAGGTCGGTTATCTTTTTTGAGTCAATGACGCCCTTTCCCAGGATAGTGCTTTCATATCCACCCATTGCTCCTTTGTCATCTGATTTAATTTCGTCTTTAACGTGTAACGATACAAATCTGCCAGGGTATTTTTGTAGCAATTGCAGTGCTCTTCCGCCACCGCCATACATATTACCAATATCCATTTGCTGAATAACCAGTTTAGAATCGGTTAACTCAAGAATGATGTCGTAGATAGTTTTATTATCTAATTTCTCCCTGAATTCAAAGTCGTGATTATGATAACCGAACTTCATGCCCGACTTTTTACAAAGCTCACCGCATTTGTTAAACACTTCCATAGAAGCTTTCATGTCATCATAAGTTTTGCGCATGCTTCCGTCAAGCGAGGGACTGATTACATGTTGCTGGCCCATTACAGCAGCATCTTCCACGGTATACTTCCATGCGTCGGTAAAATCTTTCTTTTCAGTATCCCAGTGTTGCTTTCCCATCACAGTATGGCCACTGGGCATTTTAAGATTTAACCCGTCGAGCAACTGCCTGAAAGCTTTTGCATCATAACCGTAAAATTTTCTGTTGATATAGTTAGCATGTTCAACGTACCTATAACCCATATCGGAAAGCAGCTTCAGCGTTCCTGCCGGATCTTTTTTCATATCGTCACGGATAGAATAAAGCTGTATACCCAACACTTCTCCCGCCTTGTTGCCGGAGGCGAAGAGGTTACCTGCATACATGCTGGCGCCTGCAACAGCAAAGCCGGTGTTCTTTACAAAAGTTCGTCTTGATATATTCATATAAGTTTGTTTTTGTAATCGATTAATTTATCCAGTCACCAAATTATACCATTATGTTAAATATTAAAAAAATGTCACGTGCATTTCGCCACATCTTTACAGCTCTATATATCTCACAAAAAATGCATCTATCGAATATAAAGTTAATAATCAATTAATAACGAGTGGTACTAAGTATTTTTTAAGTCAGTAAGCATCGATACTATAAAAAAACATCCTGCAGGTGTAAGTGCGATCGATGAAGTACGAACCCCGTAAAAGCGCTATCAGCAATTTTTTGGCGTACTTTTGCGTTCGAATGAAAAGTGTAGAAAATTTAATAGTTATGAAAGCAAATATTGTACAGGTTGGTAGAATCGTGAATAGAAACCCCGTAAACTGGTCTTTTGATAGTTATACAAATATTCCCGCGTTAAGTATATCAGGCAAAGGAATTTTATATTATGGTTATACCGTAGAAGAACTCGAAGCTATTGCAAATGGTAAGCGTTAAATACAGGTAACCTTAAGTACGGAAAGTTTTTTTTAACCGCAGAGGTCGTAGAGAAGGAAACACAGAGGGTGCAGAAATCTTTTTCTGCGCCCTCTGTGTTTCCTCCTTTGCGGTTAAAAAAACATTTAAACAATTCTCTCCATTAGTGAGATAACTCTTCCTTCAGCCAACCAAAGTAGATTGGATTGCTCCTCCTTTAAAAAGACGATCTTATATATTGCATCGATTTGTAATCATCAAGCAGCATAGCTAAATATATATAAGTGTTAACCTATATACTTGATAATTAATGGGAACAATATAAAAATTTGTCTAAAAGAAATTGTATTTTTCATAAGGTATACAATACGTCGTTGATAACGAATTATAGTAGGGATCAAATACATAATTAACCGACCATGCCGAGTAAGTCTTGGCGAATCCAATGTCGAAACGATGATTGCTTTGTGGAACTCAAATAATTCACCAATATATAGTTTTTATGGAAAATCAAAGCTCTCCTCAAATCAACGAAAAAACAATCGGATTCTCACTTCACGACGACTCCGCGTCTCATGTATCTTTTGCCGGTGCCTCACAAGTATCCCTGTCAGGTAGTTTTAACAACTGGGCCAAGGACGTATTACAATTAGAACAGGATGATAACGGTGTTTGGAAAATTGAGATTCCAATGTTGCCGGAAGGAAAATATCATTACAAATTCTTCGTAGATGATAAGGTCTGGACAGAAGATATTGACAATCCCAATCGTGAACCCGACGGGTCAATAGGTTTTTACAGCATATTTACTATTTAAATACTTTAGAACAAAAAGACACGTTGATCTACCGGAAATTCCTGTTGTGTCAACAACTTAGGTGACAACTAATAAAAAAATGAGTATAAAATTCATTCTTTGCTGGCATAACACGAAAGCTGTTGACGGATAATTTAAATATTAAGCTATGAGTACAAAACCTGTTGAAGAACCGACTCAAATCGATCCTGCTTTGCCTGATCAGATTTCTTATAAATTCGACTCACTGCTTCCTGGCAACGATTTTATCATCGATGAGGATGAAGATATTGATCCGCATTCAATATATTCTCAAATGAAGGAAGAGAAGGGTGACACCTTTTCATGGGACGTTAAGATATCTAAAAAAGAGGACGACAGCTCAAAGGAAACCCTTGGAGATATTGCTGTTTCAGACTACCGCAAAGCACTTGTACTCAGAAAGAATGG
>CAXTDO010000147.1:0-9871 GCA_964242315.1 uncultured Flavihumibacter sp. | reverse complement strand
AAACATGGGTTTCTTGCGTGAAGGCTTGTCCGCTTCCCGGTCGTATAAGGCGTTGTCATTCTGGTAGAAGTGCATGGGTGTCAGGTATGGGGTATGGGGTATGAGGCATCAGGTATGAGTTTTAGACACTTAATGTCAGTTTTGTTTATTGATAATAAAGTAAACACTAATTAATTTATTAAAGCGGTTTTAACCTCATACCTCATACCTCATACCTAATTCGCCATGCTCTGTATAACATCATACTTCGTTACGATGTGAAAATTGCCACTTTCATCTTTTGATAAAACAGCCCCGTTTTCTTTGTTGATCAGCGATGTTAAACGTTCAACAGGCGTTTCGAAGGCAACTACTGGATAAGAGGGTTCCAAAACATCTCTTACAACATGTTGTTTTATGTCCTGCCCGTTATGAAACATTTTATGAAATAAGCCGGTTTCACTTATAGACCCTATCATATCACCATTTTCTACAACCGGAATGCTTTCTATATTATTGGTTTTCATCAGGTCGATCACTTCAGCTACGGTTTGTTGCGCCTGGATTGTTATCAGTGGTTTTGCAGGACGGCTGCTTACGATATCTTTTAGTGTTTTTACATCAAGGAAACCTCTTTCCATCATCCATTGATCATTGTAAATCTTACCCACATACCTGCTGCCATGGTCGGGAAATATCACCACAACCACATCCTCTTTTTTTAATTTGTTTTTTAATTGCATCAGTCCCTGCAAAGCGCTTCCACAACTATATCCTGCAAAGATGCCTTCTTCCCTGGAAATTCTCCGGGCCATCACTGCACCGTCTTTATCTGTTACCTGTTCAAAATAATCCACCAGTTTCATATCATAATTTGCCGGTACAAAATCCTCCCCGAAACCTTCGCTGATATATGGGTGAACTTCCTTCATGTCAATTTCGCCGGTTCTAAAGTATTTGGTAAGCAACGATCCATATGGGTCAACTGCCCATATCTGTATTACAGGATTTTTTTCTTTAAGATATTTTGCAGTGCCCGTTAATGTGCCGCCGGTACCGGTAGCAACAACAAGATGCGTTACAGTGCCATCTGTCTGTTCCCAAATTTCAGGACCTGTAGTTTCGTAATGAGCAAGGCGGTTGGCCAGATTATCATATTGATTACAATGGAAAGAATTGGGTATCTCTTTAGAAAGCCGGCTTGACACCGAATAATAACTTCGGGGATCATCAGGTTCTACGTTTGTCGGGCACACAATAACTTCGGCACCCATCGCTTTTAAAATATCCGCCTTTTCTTTTGACTGTTTGTCGGTAGTTGCAAACACGCATTTATATCCCTTAACGATAGCGGCAAGCGCCAGTCCCATGCCGGTATTTCCTGAAGTGCCTTCTACAATAGTTCCGCCAGGTTTCAATTTGCCTTCCTGTTCGGCTACTTCCACCATTTTTAATGCCATGCGGTCTTTTATAGAATTGCCGGGATTAAAATATTCTACTTTTGCCAGAACGGTACAGGGGAGGCTTTTAGTAATTTTATTTAACCTGATCATAGGCGTATTGCCCATCGTTTCAAGAATATTATTCTTAATGTTCATAAATAATTATTATTCCTGCCAAAGGTAACAATTAGTTGATAGCAGTGGCCGGGAGTTAAATTGCGAAATGTTGATAAAGAAACTTTTTTGTTTTATACCAGCATTTACATTTGCAACCCTTGAGCTATCATTTTAAATAATTCTCTAACAGCATCATCATTACAATACATGCAAGAAAAATATATTAAAAAAATCAGTGAAAAATTACATTTTTCACTCAAGCAGGTTAATAACATCCATCAATTGCATACGGAGGGATCTACTATTCCTTTTATATCGCGTTACCGTAAGGAGGCCACCGGTAACATGGATGAAGTACAGATCAACGATGTTATTGAGCAGATCAATTATTTTACCGAGCTGGATAAACGTAAAGACACCATTATAAAAACCATAGATGGATTAGGCAAACTGAGCGCTGAGCTGAAAAACAGGATAGACAATAGTTTTGACGCTACGGAACTGGAAGACATCTATCTTCCTTATAAACCTAAGCGAAAAACAAAAGCTGTAGCAGCAATCGAAAAAGGATTGGAACCGCTGGCCAAAGTGATCTTTGAACAGGGTTCGCAATTACCTGATGATGAAGCAATGAAATATATTGGTGAAAGTGTAAAAGATAATAAGGAAGCGTTACAGGGAGCCCGGGATATTATTGCCGAGTGGATCGCGGAAAATGAACAAGCCCGGAATAAAGTAAGACAAATTTTTAATGATGGCGGCACTTTATACGCAAAAGCTGTAAGCAGTAAAAAGGAGGTGGAAGAAGCTCAAAAGTACCGCGACTATTTTGAATTTAATGAGTTGCTGAGCAAATGTCCTTCTCATAGGATACTGGCTATCAGAAGGGGTGAGAAGGAAGGATATCTGTTGATGGATATTAATATCAATCAACAAACCGCCATTGACGAACTGGATAAAATGTTTGTTAAAGCATCCAACTTAAACTCCGGTGAAGTAAAAAAAGCCATTGAAGACAGTTTTGAACGTTTGCTTAAACCTTCTATTGAAAATGAATTTCGACTCATTAGTAAAACGGGTGCAGACGAAGAAGCTATAAAGGTGTTTGCGGAGAACCTGCGCCAGTTATTATTATCTTCTCCTTTAGGGTCAAAAAAAGTGTTGGCACTTGATCCGGGTTTCCGTTCCGGCTGTAAGCTGGTATGTCTTGATGAACAGGGTAATTTGGTATATGATACAGTGATATATCCTCACCAACCTCAAAATCAATTACGCGAAGCCACCAATGAATTAAAGTTGCTGGTAGATCGTTACGGTATTGAGGCTGTCGGAATAGGTAATGGAACTGCGGGAAGAGAAACAGAGCAGTTGGCACGTAGTATCGACTTTGGAAGACCGGTTAGTATCTTTCAGGTTAACGAAAGCGGCGCTTCTATTTACTCGGCTTCGGAAGTGGCAAGAGAAGAGTTTCCCAATCATGATGTTACCGTGCGGGGTGCGGTAAGTATTGGCCGCCGGTTGCTGGACCCTTTAAGTGAATTGGTTAAAATTGACGCTAAATCAATAGGAGTGGGACAATACCAGCACGATGTAAATCAGTCGCGGCTAAAAGAGAGTCTGGATAAGGTGGTGGAAAGCTGTGTGAACCATGTTGGTGTTGATTTAAATACTGCAAGTAAGCATTTACTGATGTATGTAAGCGGATTAAGCGCTACCCTTGCAAAAAACATTGTTGAGTACAGGATGAAAAACGGTGCATTTAAAACCCGCGCCGAATTAAAAAAAGTGAGTCTGATGGGACCAAAAACTTTTGAGCAGTGTGCAGGATTTCTCCGTATTTCCCAGGCGCAAAACCTGCTCGATAACAGCGCGGTGCACCCTGAAAGTTATCACGTGGTGCACGAGATGGCTAAAGATCTTCAATGTACACTGGAAGATCTTATAAAAAAGTCAGATCTTAGAAAGCAGGTCAACATAAAAAAATACATTTCTGAAACGGTTGGCCAATATACGATCGAAGATATTCTGAAAGAACTGGAGAAGCCCGGCCGTGACCCCCGGCAGGTTATTGAAGAATTTCGTTTTGATGAAACCATTAAAGCGATAGAAGATGTAAAACCAGGGATAACGGTTCCGGGCATCGTAACCAACATTACCAACTTCGGCGCCTTTGTGGATATCGGTGTAAAGCAGGATGGCCTGGTACACATCTCTCAGTTAAGCAACAGCTTCATTACTGATGCTAATGAGGTTGTTAAACTGCAGCAAAGGGTGATGGTAACCGTTACGGAAGTTGATGTTACAAGAAAACGGATCGCACTGTCTATGAAAGATAACCGGAAGCAGCCTGTTCAAAAAGAAACTCCAAATAATTCAAAACAACAACCTTCCCGCAATCAAAAAAGTAATGTTAAGAAGGAAGAATCTCTGAATCCATTCCAGGCCAAGCTGATGGAACTGAAGAAAAAACTTAATTAATGATTAATTATTAACGATTGAGGTTCCTTACTGCTAGCTTTCTAGCTTTATTAACAACTAACAACTAACAATTAATCATTAATCATTGTTTCCCTATTTCTTCCAAGGCTTTTTTAACCACCTGATCAGTGAGATTCAGCACTTCATAAAATCCTTCGTTTCGCCATGGCTGCCTGGCAAGCACTGCCTTGAGGCGCCGTTGAGCAACAGTCTTGTCTGCCGGTGAGAGTTTTGAAAGGTCTATACTGTCTTTGGCAGCGAAAGACACCAGGTCTTTCCAAACAGGTTCTTCCTGTTTAAAATCCCGGGCAAACTCTGCTGCGGAATGATATGCTTTGAAATCATCTTTATGCTGAATGAAATAACGATATACAAAGTTGTTCAGCGTACCTGACATGTACAGGCTTGACAGTACCGGTGCCACAGTACTGGTATCGAAGGGGACAAAAATATCGGGCATGATGCCACCGCCGCCATAAACGATTCTACCCTTTTCCGTCTTATAGGCTTTGCCTAACTGCACTTTGTTACTGTCTGCATTAACAAATTCTCCATGATTATACCGTGACATAATTTCCCGGCGGTAATCATCTTTGCTTGTATAAGCCTTTTGAATGCTTCTACCGGAAGGTGTGTAATACCGGGCGATTGTTAAGCGCAAGGCAGCGCCGTCTGACAAATCGTATTGTTCCTGAACAAGTCCTTTGCCAAACGTACGGCGCCCAATAATGGTAGCACGATCCCAGTCTTGCAATGCGCCGCTTAAAACTTCACTGGCGCTGGCTGACCCCTCATCTGTTAATACAACCAACGGACCCTTTTCAAATAAACCGGGACGCTTGGCGCGGTATTCTTCTTTGGGCGTTTTATTACCTTGCGTGTAAACAATCAACTTTCCGTCTTCTAAAAGCTCATCGGCAATGTCTACTGCTTCATTTAGTATCCCTCCTCCATTGCCGCGTAAATCCAGGATCAGTTTTTTCATTCCGGCAGACTGGAGGTTCTCAAGCGACTTCATAAATTCTTCATAAGTAGTTTGAGAAAATTTGCTGATGCGTATGAAGCCGGTTTCTTTGTTGATCATGTACGATGCTTCAATAGAGGGCAAAGGAATGAATCCCCGTTCTACAGAAAATTTCTTTTCTTCTTTACCACGAAGTATGGTAATATCTATTTTGGAAGAACCCGGTCCGCGCAGGTATTTCTTGATTTGTTCCGGTGTGATCTTTTTTCCCGCCACTGCTGAATCTGCTAGTTTCAGGAACTGGTCTCCCACCCTGATTACGGCTTTTTCGCTGGGTCCTTTTTGCAGAACGTTTACAATGTTTACCGTATCATTAAAAATATAAAATTCCACACCAATTCCCTGAAATTCACCCTGCAAATCTTCATTGATCTCGCTAAGTTCAACAGGAGGGATATACACTGAATGTGGATCCAGTTTGCTTAGTACCTGCTGAATGGCATCATCGGCAAGTGTATCGGAATTTACGGCATCTACATATTTAAGATTAATGAGGTCCAGAACCTGCTGTAGCGGAGAACGCCTGTCAATGTTAAAGAAGCTTTTTGCCGTGCGTGTGTTCTCTCTTAATTTATAGCCTATCAGCATTCCTAAAATCATAACTATCGAAAACATTAATGGAAGCCAGACCTGTAATTTCTTTGTTTGCATACTCATATTCAACCGGTTCAATGGCGCAAATTAATCAATTTCGGGTAAGATCGGCCACTGGACACTCAAAGCTTACCAGTAAGTGAGAGGCAAACTCTTTGTGCCCTGGAGCCGCTATAGTTAATTATGCAAGTAACTGCGTTTGTTGACGGTAACTTTTTATTATTTATTTATGCCGAAGGAACTTTAATTTCGTTTTTTGTAACTGTACAAGTATGGCAATATTGATTGCGGATAGTGGAAGCACCAAATGTGAATGGTATTTGTTTCATGAAGGAAAAAAGAAACGTTTTTTCTCTCAGGGAATAAGTCCTTATTTTCTTAACGGCTCCCATATTATAAGCCTGCTTCAAACCGAGGTATATCCTAAAGTGAAAAATAACACTATTAATGAAGTGTTTTACTATGGAACCGGTTGTAAAAGCGCTGCTAACAGGCAGCTTATTAAAAAGGCGCTAAAAAGTGTTTTCAGGGAATCTGATGTTGTTGTAGATAATGATTTGATGGGTGCAGCAAGAGCTTTATGTGGCAGAACCAAAGGGATAGCGTGTATTCTGGGAACAGGAAGTAACTCCTGCTATTTTGATGGAAAAAAAATAATAAAGAACAGTCCCGGCATTGGTTATGTTTTGGGTGATGAAGGCAGTGGGGCCTACCTGGGCAAAAAGGTACTGCAATATTATTTGTACAAGACCTTTGATGAAGAGCTGGCTGTTCGTTTTAAGGACAAGTTTAGCACTAATGAAGTTGAAATACTGGATAACATTTATAAAAAGCCATTACCCAATCGTTATATGGCTTCTTTCGCCGTTTTTCTGGCCGAAAACCGCGGTCATTATATGGTTGAAAACATTATAGAAGACGGGTTAAACGATTTTTTCTTCCAACATGTATGTAAGTACAGTGAGAGCTGGAACCTGCCTGTTCATTTTGCAGGCAGCGTTGCTTTTGGATTTAAAGATGTAATTCAGGATCTGTGTGAAACTTATCAGTTGGAATTGGGAAACATCATCAAAAATCCCATGGAAGGATTGATTAAGTACCATTGTCAGGTGTGATGCCAGGTGTGAGGTATGGGGAATGAGGTAATTATAATGGTTCATGATAAATAGATGACAGCATAAATAGACGAACGTATGAGTAATTTTATTCGGATAACTGAAGAGTCGGGTCTATATCATAACCTGGAAAAAATGAGCGTGCTGGATTTGCTTGCCAGTATGAATAGGGAAGACAAGACCGTGCCGGAAGCAGTAGCAACGGCTATTCCGCAGATTGAACAACTGGTTACGGTGATATCTGACAAGATGTTGGCCGGAGGCCGCTTATTTTATCTCGGCGCTGGTACAAGCGGTCGCCTGGGAATACTGGATGCCAGTGAAATTCCGCCTACGTTTGGAATGCCTTACGGACTGGTAATCGGACTGATCGCAGGAGGTGAAACTGCCATTCAAAAAGCAGTAGAGAACGCGGAAGACGACATGGAGCAGGGATGGCGCGATCTTAATAAATATTTTGCCAGCGATAAAGACGTCGTGATTGGGATCGCTGCAAGTGGTACCACGCCCTATGTAATCGGAGCGTTACATGAATGCAGGAAGCGTAACATTATAACCGGATCCATATCCTGCAATCCTGGCGCACCCATAAGCCAGCATGCTGATTATCCGATTGAAGTTGTTGTGGGGCCGGAGTTCGTTACCGGCAGCACCAGAATGAAAAGCGGCACCGCTCAAAAGCTGGTGTTGAATATGATTTCCACATCGGTAATGATTCAAATAGGACGGGTGGAAGATAATAAGATGGTAAACATGCAACTGACCAACGAAAAACTGGTAGACCGCGGCACAAAGATGGTAATGGAAAAACTACATATTGATGATTATAATAAGGCAAAAGATTTATTATTAAAATATGGAAGTGTTAAAAAAGCGGTTCAATCAGTTTAATGAAGCGGCAATTTATATTTAGAGTATATGGATTTGGCATCAGGGTTATTTAAACTGTAAATTGCTAAAAGTTTATGTATACAACTTTTAAGCTATACGAACGGGATGTATGAATTGTGAAATTTGAATTTTTTAGCATGCATGAAATAGAGCCATTTTATAACTGGAGACATATTTACGTTAGCGAGGAAGATGAATGTTCTCCCTTTTATGGAAGGGTTTACTCTGAGTTCGAATTTACTCAAACGATTTATAATTATTATATTCATCCTCAATGGGATGAATTCGGCTCCAGAACATTGTACCTCAAAGTTCTTATGGCCGATTATGAGGAAAAATTTGTAATAATAGAATTGATAGGGGAATGGAACGATGCTATAGAAAACGATATCATGACGCTTAAACGCGATGTGGTGGATATCTTTTCAGCGAATGGAATTTCCAAATATATCCTTATAGCTGAAAATGTGCTGAATTTTCACAGCGGCGATAAAGACTACTATGAAGAATGGTTCGAAGAAGTAAGTGAGCAGGATGGATGGATTGTTTGTTTAAATATGCCTGAGCAAACCTAGCACGACTTTAAAAAGGCCAAACTCAACTATCTTATCGAACGGATGGATTTGGATAACTGGAGGATTTATAAACCTTTTCACCTGTTTAAACTGATTGACGAACAGATATTAAAGCGGCTGGAGTGATCAGGTATGAGGTATTAGGTATGGGGATGAGGAAAAACCATGTATTGCCGTGCCTCCATGGTTCTTCCTCGTACCTCATACCTGATGCCTCATACCTGATAACAGCCACCACAAAATTTTTTAAATTAATTGTATTTTGTCTGATAAGTTCCTACATTTGAATTATATCATGAAAGAAGCAAGAGCATACAACTGGTTTTATTTTTTTTATTATTTTACCTCCAGGCCAGGGGTGCTTTTGTTGACTTTTTAATAGAAAAAATTTATTCAACATATAAGCCCCCGATTTAATCGGGGGCTTTTTTATAAATGTCCGTTTTGCGGCGATCAAATAAGTTGGCACATGAATAAAACAACAAAGCCTTCAGTGTCTGAGATTACGCCGGGCATACTGCCTGGTAATAAAAGGGTTTCTATCCAGGGTTATGAAGGCAGTTTTCATCAGATGGCTGCAAGGTATTTTTTTGGAAAAGAAGTAGAAGTGATACCCTGTGCTACCTTCAGGGATGTAGTAAAAATCGCTGCCAGTAAAAAAGAAAGTGATGGAGGAATTATGGCTATAGAAAACTCCATAGCCGGCAGTATATTACCCAATTACAATCTTTTACAAAAGAGCAATTTGAAGATTAGCGGCGAGATTTATTTACAGATCAGACAAAACCTGCTGGTAAATCCCGGTGTAAAGTTGGAAGACATCCGCGAAGTTCATTCACATTCCATGGCGATACAGCAGTGTTTCGGTTTCCTTGATAAGTATAACTGGAAACTTGTTGAAACAGAAGATACGGCATTAAGTGCCAAACTGGTACACCTCCACAAAAGCAAACACATTGCAGCTATAGCCAGCCGTTTGGCAGCCGAGATATTTGAACTGACTGTTATTGCCCCCAATATACATACCTTAAAGAATAATTATACAAGATTCCTGATTCTTCAACGCGAGGAAGTAGTTACAAATGCTGAGGGCGCTGATAAAGCTTCCGTTAATTTTCATACTGATCATTCAAGAGGGAGCCTGGCCAGGGTACTTACAAAGATTGCCGAAGGTGGTATTAATTTAAGCAAACTGCAGTCATTTCCCATCCCCGGCAGCGACTGGAAATATTCTTTTCATGCAGACATGGAATTTGATACCATCAACCAATTTGAAAATGTTATGGAAAAAATTAAGGAAGTAACCGATAGCTTAAGAGTTTATGGTGTTTATAAAAAAGGAAGAACTGTGTAAAGGTCGTCAGCCGTTCGACCAGTTTTTTAACCACGGAGGAAGAGCCAAGGTTCCACGGAGGTCCACGGAGGAACCTTCTCCGTGAACCTCCGTGGGACCTCGGCTCTTCCTCCGTGGTTAAAAAAAACACTCACAAAGTTAGCGACTACAATAAAATGCGTAACATCATACTTAACTTAACACTAGCTGCAAGTAAAGAAAACCATTATAAATGCAAACATCAAAAAGACTAAAAGGCGTTGGAGAATATTATTTCTCAAAGAAGTTGAGGGAAATAGATCAGTTAAACAAGGCCGGCAAGC
>CAXTDO010000146.1:0-9910 GCA_964242315.1 uncultured Flavihumibacter sp. | reverse complement strand
GCAACAGTTGCGCATACTGTATGTGGCTACCATTGTCATCGGACTGATAGCAACCGGTGTTGGAATGAGCATCATAGGAGTGAGCAGCGTGCTGGACCTCTGGTGGAAACTGTCCGGGATATTTGCCGGCGGAATGCTTGGGATATTTACATTGAGCATGATAGCAAGGCATGTAAATCCGGCTGTGCCGTTTATTGCTGTTATAACGGGAACACTCGTTATTATATGGATGACCTTTTCAAAGTCAGCAGCCTTTCCGGTTTCATTACGCAATCCGCTTCATACCAACATGACGATCGTGGTGGGTGCTTTAAGTATCTATTTAACGGGAGCTTTGTTGGGGAGACTGAAAAGCAATTAGCTATCAGCTTCCAGATATCAGCGGATTACTGCCTTTAGGTTCTTACTGACGGCTGATAGCTAATTATGATTGGCACATCTAACGTCCGGTGAAAATTATTCGTAGTTTTGAAGGAAGCAAATAAAATTAAATTCCAGTATATGCTGAACGAAAAAAAGTTTGTGCCGGTAATGATCACACCTTTTAACCTGAAGGCAAAGGTGGATTATGATGCGGTGTCCACACTGGTTGAGTTTTATTTAGCCTCCGGTGTGAAAGGATTTTTTGCTAACTGCCTGAGCAGTGAAATGTATAGTATCAGTGAGGATGAAAGGCTGGAGCTTACCAGTCATATCGTAAAAACAGTGCATGGCCGCGTTCCTGTTGTAGCTACCGGGTCGTTCGGACTGACCATTGAAGATAAAGCGCTTTTCTCAAAGAAGATTTATGATACCGGTATAAATGCGGTGATACTGATAACAGGGCATTTTGCCAATGTAGATGATCCCGATACGTTGTTGCTCAAAAATTTTCATAAGATGTTTTCCCTGACGCGTGACATACCAATGGGATTGTATGAATGTCCTGCCCCTTACAAAAGAATTATTTCACCTGAGATTCTCGCAGCATTGTTAAATACAGACAGGCTTGTATATCACAAAGATACTTCAATAGACCGGGAACAGGTCAAGGCCAAACTTGCAGTAGTTAAAGATTCCAGGCTTGAATTTTATGATGCCCATACACCTAACGGCGTTTTTTCGCTGCAGGCGGGAGCCAAAGGAATGTCATCAATATCCGGTAATTTTTATCCTGAAATCTTAGTATGGCTTTGTAATAATGCCACAAATCCGGATAAGCAGGAAGAAGTAAGCTGGCTTCAATCGGAATTAACAAGAGTAGACCCGCTGATCCACCATGCTTATCCATTAAGCGCAAAGTATTTTTTGCAGAAAAGAGGGTTGCCCGTCCGCACCATCAGCCGCGCCCATGCACTGGAACTGACCCCGCAGCAAAAACATACCCTCGATGAAGTTCATGCAAGCTTTTTAGGCTGGTGTAAAAAATTAGCCATCGAACCCGTTGATATAAAAGAATTGCTGAAACCGGTTGTTCATCTCGATCCGCCCATTTAGGTATGAGGTATGGGGTATGAGGTATGAGGTATGATAAACCCCGAAGGGTTTCAGCCATGTGGCATTCTTTGGTTTATTATTGAAACATAAGTGTTTTAAAGAAAAACAAACGGCTTTTAAAATTTAAGTCTATGTAAAAGGTATGCGGTATGAGCTCATACCTCATACCGCATACCTCATACCTCATACCTGATTAATTCAACAAAAATCCAACTGTTAAATTTACTGACCTGCTTTGGTACTTTAACCCGCCGTCTTTTTCTTTTTCATAATTGTTTGTAAGACCATACACGCCGCTTAAGTTCACAAATGCTCCGTTACTGAATTGCATACCTGCAATAGCTGTTGCACCTGCATCCAGTCTTTTAAATCCTGCACCACCGTCATCCGTTTTTTTGAAGGATGATACTTTTTCTGTTTCCGTTTCGGCCGGTTTATTAGGAGCCAGAACAGAATAAGTCATTTTTGTTTTTCCGGAAATGCCATATCCTATTGAAGGTCCGATACCGAAGTAAGCTTTGTTATTTCCAACGGCAACATTGTAAGCAACTATAACCGGTAATTCAAGATAATTTAAATTAGCTTTCATAGAAACTTCAACATTACCGGGTCCTTCTGTGTTAGCGCCTTTACCTGTCAACTCAATTCCTCTTTTAGCAAAATTTAAGGAAGGCCTTAATGACAAACGCTGTGAAATAGCCACTTCAGAAATGATACCTGCACCAAATCCGGCCTGTGCTTTCTGTGATAAACTTACTGCTTCTTTTGTTTCAAAGTAGCCTGAGTTAAGGCCACCATTAACTTGTGCACCAATACGAGCCTGGCTGAAACCTGCTGTGCTGGCTAATGCTGCAATTGCAAATAAAAATACTGTTTTCATCATTTTTGTTTTTTGGTTTTAATAATTGTTGTTTTTATTTTAAAAGTTTATTATTTATTTAAGTGCGCTTACTGATAGCTGTTATTCTTAATTGTTATGCAAATTTGCAGTGTGTTTTGTTCGTTGTCATCCCTGAAGTGAATGAAATGATAAATACTCTGGATGAAATGAATAAATCACAGTTCAAAACATTTTTTTACATACCCGCAGATATCATTACCTTTTAAGCCAAATAATAAAGCCAATGAAAAAAGTACCTTACTTATTATGCCTGATTTTAATTACTATTTCCTGTGTGTCTTATGCTCAATCGTCAGTAAAGGGCGGATGGATAACCCTTTTCGATGGAAAAACACTCACAGGCTGGAGGAGCGCCACCAAAGATGTTGCACCCGATTCTGCCTGGAGTGTGGTGAACAATGCCATATCGTTTGATCCGAAAAGAGGTCATGGAGCCGATATCATCACTACCAAATCCTTTAAAGACTTTGACTTTACCCTGCAGTTCAATGTTTCTGAAGGCGGTAACAGCGGAATAAAATTTTTTCTTATACCCAATACAAACCTCGGTTGCGAGTTCCAGATCATTGACGACAGCAAACATCCTGATGCCAAGCTTGGTGTAAATGGAAACAGGAAAACGGGCTCTTTGTATGACATCATTCCGGCTAAAGCCGGCAAAAAATACAAGCCTGCTGGTCAATGGAATACGGTGCGTGTTGTTTCGAAAGGCAATCACGTGGAATACTACCTGAACGGAGAAAAGACCGTGGAGTTTGACCGTGGAAGCGATGCCTTCAAAAAAGGTATTAGCGAAAGTAAATTCAAAACCACTAAAGGTTTTGCCGAGGCTACTACCTCACCCATCCTGTTGCAGGCTCATGGCGACCCCGTTCAATTCAGAGACATAAAAATTAAAGAACTCTAACATTAAAATGTGTAACGATGAAAAATTCAAGAAGGAATTTTCTTAAAAAAATTTCAGCGGGCTCTGCTGCAGTGGCACTTGGCGGAATAGGAGTGGGCTTCAGCTCAAAGAGTTATGCCAATATCATGGGTGCTAATGACCGCATCCGGGTGGCTGTTATCGGCGCCAATGGCCGTGGCTCAGGTATGGCTGCCACCTTTGCCAAACAAGACAATACGGAGGTGATATATATTTGTGA
Organism: uncultured Flavihumibacter sp.; assembly: GCA_964242315.1. Classification (GTDB taxonomy): domain Bacteria; phylum Bacteroidota; class Bacteroidia; order Chitinophagales; family Chitinophagaceae; genus JADCRZ01. Next base: position 6,388 of record CAXTDO010000146.1, on the reverse strand, counting down.
TGTAGATCAGAAAGCCCGTGAGAAAGGTATCAGTTCCGTTGTAAAGGCAGGCAAGGAAGCTCCCAAAGGTGAAAATGATTTTCGCAAAGTGCTGCTCGATAAAAACGTAGATGCTACCTATATCGCTACCCCCGATCACTGGCATGCACCGGCAACTATTTTATGCTGCGCCGCCGGCAAACATGTGTATGTTGAAAAGCCATTGTCGCATAACCCTCATGAGGGCGAACTGGCGATACTTGCGGCAAGAAAATACAAAAGGGTGGTGCAGATGGGCGCTCAAAGAAGGTCATGGACCCTGCTTACGGAAGGCATCGAACAATTAAAGTCCGGCGTAATAGGTAAGATTCATCTGGCAAAATGCTGGTACACCAACTCCCGCCAGTCAATTGGGGTAGGAAAACCAGCCGCAATTCCTGCGGGACTCGATTACGAACTATGGCAGGGACCAGCGCCAAGAAAGCCCTTCCAGGATAACCTCATTCATTATAACTGGCATTGGTTCTGGCATTGGGGAACCGGTGAGGCTTTAAATAACGGAACACATGAAATTGATGTGGCACGTTGGGGCTTAGGAGTAGATTACCCGCTGAAGGTAAACTCAACAGGAGGTAGGTATTTTTTTAAAGACGACTGGCAAACACCCGATACCCAGCTTATTACATTCGACTTTCCGGAAGCCACCGTTATATGGGAAGGCCGAAGCTGTAATCAGTCGAAGGTTGAAGGAAGAGACAGAGGAATATTATTTTATGGCGAAAAGGGCAGCCTGCTAACCGGTCATGACGGATATACTATCGCCGATGATAAAGGGAAAATCTTAAAGGACATAAAATCAAACGTGGTGGTGGATGGAAGGAACACTTCCAGTCCGGCTGAAAGTCTGGATGGTATCCATATCGCTAATTTCCTAAGCAGCATCCGGTTGTCTAAAGTGCCTAATGCCGATGTAGCAGTTGGTTTTAAAAGTACCCTTATGATGCAACTGGGTAATATAGCGCAAAGGGTAGGACATACCATCAACATTGATCAAAGCAATGGCCATATCATAGGCGACAAAGAGGCGATGGCTCTCTGGGGGCGTAGCTATCAACCTGGTTGGGAGCCTAAGGTGTAGTTTTAAATTGTTAATGGTTAATTGTTAATGGTTAATTAAACTAACAATTAACAACTAACCATTAACCATTAACAACTGATTAATCCAATTAAAACAACACATAGCCGGTCGCATAGTAGATTTGTGATTAACAAAGCTGACACTGCTAGCCTATGCCTGTTAAAAATCTAAAGAAAATAACGGAATTTTTAAAAAAACTCCATTTAAAAGAAGTAATAGCCGTACTCTTCATCCTGGTAGCTATCTACTTCTTTCGTAAAGAACGTGAGGAGTTGCGGTCTATCATTCCTGCGCTGAAGCAGTCAGACTGGCGTTATATCACATTGGGAGTAATAATTACCTGCGTCTATATCCTTTGTCAGTCAGGCATGTATGTGTACAGTTTCGCTACGGTTAAATCGAAACTATCCTGGGTACTTGCTATTGAACTCTATCTTAAAAGAAACTTTCTAAGTGTATTTTTACCTGCGGGCGGCATTACTGCCCTTGCCTATATGCCCAACAGTTTGCGTGCATCGGCCGTTCATAAAAGAGAGGTCCACCAGGCATCAGGTATTTATGCTTTTACAGGTATGTTGTCGTTATTCCTGGTGGGCGTTCCGGTTATTGTATACACGATCTTTCAAACGCGCCATGTAGAACATGCCACTACCGGTATCGTAATACTCGCGCTGTTATTGGCGGCAGTAATATATGTTATTTACTCTATCCGGAATAAAGGGTTGATTTACTCATTAATGGTAAGGTTTTTTCCGTCGATGGAAAAAAAACTGGCGGAAATATTTGACTTCAACTTTTCGAAGGCAGGATTTTCTCTTACAACATTATTTTCCATCGGTAATGAAGCATCCGGAATCTTTCACCTGTTTATTGCAATGCTGGCAGTAGGTGTTCAGCCCTCTATAAGTGCTGCCTGCACCGGGTATATTGTTTCCGTGGTTTTGCTTGCCACTTCTCCCTTTCTCCGGGGATTGGGCGCTGTGGAAGTTTCGCTGGTATACATTCTCACACTTTATGGCTATACGGAAGCACAAGCCCTCGCGGTAACACTGCTGTACCGCATCTTCGAATTTTGGTTACCACTGGCTGCCGGGTTGCTTGCTTTTGCCGCCAAGGGTAAAAATATTTTTCTTCGCCTCGCTCCTGCCGTGCTGATTTTTTTATTGGGAGTGGTAAACATACTTTCCGCGGTAACACCGCCAATCCGGGAACGCGTTCGTTTATTAAGGCAGTATATTCCCATGGATACGATTCATGCCTCTAACTTACTGGTATTGCTAATGGGGGTATTACTGGTAGTTACGGCGGCGTTCCTGGTGAGGGGACTTCGTAATGCCTGGATTATAGCGCTGGTGGTATCGCTGTTATCATGCATTACCCATCTTACAAAGGCGCTTGACTGGGAAGAAGCAAGTATCGCCTTTTTTGTAGTGATGGTATTGCTGGCTACGTACAAACAATACCGCTTGAAGAATAATCCCAAACTGTTGAATATAGGGCTTATTACTGCGGGAACGGTGTTTCTGGGTGTAGTGCTATTTGAAACCATCGGCTTTTATTTTATCGATGTAAAACATTTTGGAATTGATTTTACCTGGAAAGAATCTATTGCTTATTCGATCAAGAGTTTTTTTCTGATTGAAAATGCGGAGCTCTTTCCTATAACAAGGTTTGGCCGTGAATTTCTTGCGTTTGTGAATGTGCTTAGTGCCTGCGCATGGATATTTTTCTTTTATACTTTTATAAGGCCCTACATTCGTCATACATCTGATAAAAAAGGCATTAACCTGGGAGAAGCAGAAGCCCTTTTAACCCAATATGGTTCCTCATCAGTAGATTATTACAAATTATACGACGACAAACTGATATTCATCTCTGAAGCATACGAAGGATTTATTTCATACCGTGTAGCCAATGGTTTTGCAGTGGTGCTTGAAGAACCGGTTTGCGCAGAAGAACATAAAATAGTTGTGTTACAGGAGTTTGATAAGCAATGCCGCAGAATGGGACTAAAAGCCGCCTTTTACCGGGTTGATGAAGACAGCATGTACTATTTTGAAAGTTTGAAAAAGAAGAGCCTGCTTATCGGACAGGAAGCTGTGATGGATATCAAAAAGTTTACAATGGAAGGAAAAGATAAAAAATCGCTGCGCAATGCGCTTAACAGCCTGCAGAAGAAAGGTTATGCCACTACGTTATACCAGGCTCCTTTAAATGATGAGCTTATCCTTGAGCTCAAAGCAGTATCAGATGAATGGTTACAGACTTATGATAAAAAAGAAGCGGTTTTCTCACAGGGAAGCTTTGACATTAAAGAAATAAAGAAGCACCATGTAATTGTTATCAGGGACAGTGAAAAACGCGTGGTGGCCTTTTTGAATATTATTCCTGATTATGCCCCGGATGAATGTACTTACGACCTGATACGCAAAACGGCCGATGCCCCCGGCGGTTGTATGGATGCTTTAATAATCGCCCTTATAGACTATGGCAAGCATCATGGGTTACAGTGGTTAAATTTAGGACTGGTGCCTATGTCGGGCATTGACGAACCGGACAGTACTGCTGAAAGAGTAGTGAAATTTGCTTACGAAAAAATAAAGCGCTTCCAGCATTACCAGGGTCTGCGTGATTTTAAGGAAAAGTATGCCACTCAATGGCTGAATAAATACCTGGTATATGAAAATGATTTTGATCTTATTCAGTTACCCGCAGCGTTAGCAAAGGTAATGCGCCCTGTAAACTCTAATTCCGGTACCTAAATACATAAGTTTTGAAAACATTGTACATGGCGTTGATAACCTGTTTAATTGCTTTACCGGGTGTTGCACAGGTTGATATAAGTACCTTGCCTGTTAATATTGTTACATCTGTTTCCGATCCTGCCGCACCGCTTGTGTTGTATCTTACGGGTGATGGCGGATGGAACAAATTTTCACAGGAATTAACCACGCAGATGGCTGCTAAAGGATACCCGGTAGTGTCTTTAAATTGCAACAAATTTTTCTGGCGAAAGAAAACACCTGATCAGATCGCCGGCGCTATTGCCGCCCTTGTAAAAAATTATCAGAAGCAATGGAACCGCAAAAAATTTTTATTAGTAGGCTATTCATTTGGCGCTGATGTGATGCCCTTTGCTTATAACCAGCTTCCTAAAGACCTTACTGCACAGGTTGAAAACGTTACCCTGCTATCGCCTTCACGTACTACTGATTTTGAGATCCATCTGATGGTAATGCTGGGCAGCAAGGGTGGAGGTGAAAGTGTTTCAGCCTCCATTAATAAAATTACTGATAAACCCGTTTTGATACTTTTTGGGGAAGGAGAGAATGACTTTAAAGAAGGCGATTTAAACGGTAAAAATATCACCATAGAAAAGCTGGCAGGCGGGCATCACTATGATGGCAATGAAGCCAACGTGGTTAACAAGATATTGCAACATGTTACAAAAAAATAAAGCTTGCCAGTAAGATTTATAATTTTTATGATACTGACTTCTGTATTGCTGATAGGCCGTGCAGCAGCCCAGATACAATTAGACACGAATTACATCAGGGTATTTGAGAAGACCAATAACATAAAATCCATTTCAGGTTTGTCGCGCACTACTTTTATGTTCACCCATCTTACAAACGACCAGATGTTGAATAAACGTCGCATCGAAGCCAATTCCAGGGCTTTTACGGGTCTTAACCTGAATTATAAATGGTTGTCGCTTGAGTATGACTGGGACATCCCTCATACGGCTGTTGATAATAACTATACTGCGGCGCGTGTTATCTCATTTCGTGCATTCCAGGTAGGAAAGAAGTTTGGCATAGAAGGTAATTATCAAAAGTACAGTGGTCTGGTATTGCCCGTTCAGAACAGGAGAGGGGAGTTTGATCATTTTAACAATGTCAACTATAACAATTATAGTGTGAACCTTTATTACTTTTTAAACTTCAGGCATCTTTCTTATAACTCGTCTTACAAATATTCGGTGAAGCAGGTTAAATCATCGGGTAGCATCATGTTGTTACTGGCGCCATCCTATCAGTCCTTTAATGTAAACGATACGCTGAATGCCAGCATAAGCGTTCGTGATAAAAGATTTATAGAGATCATACAAAAACAGCCAAAATGGTTCACCTTATTAGAAAGGGCAGGCTATACCTACAATTTCATTTTTAACAAAGGCGCCTGGAGCATCAACCCATCCGTTTTAGCCGGAATAGGTGCAGAAACCCCGCTTAACAACAGCAGGATATTTGACCACCCACTAGGATTGGTTCACAGTTACCAGGGCCGTTTAAATGGCGGCTACAACGGAGACAATGTTTTTATCTATGTAAATATCATCCTTGATAAAACCAGCTACCACCTCGATGATACGCAAATGAATACCATTAATAATTATTATTCTTTCAACGTTGGTTGGAGGTTTGCGGGGTTGAAGAGAAAGGTGTTGGGAGTGCTGTGAGGGGGAGGTGGATTGTTTTCAGTAAGCTGTTTTCAGAAGTATAACATACGACGGATATAATCGTCATCTAAAGTTTTATAATTGCTTTGGATGTGCCCCATCCCCTCCTCGGAGGTGCAGTTCTGTCCGCAGGACAGAACAGGGGTGGGTTTAACTGTGAGTGCTTTGTAACGAGTGCCTGAGAGGTCCGAACAATGCACAACAACATCGACCAAAATAGCAACTCGCCCGGTATACCCACCCCCATTACGTCCTGCGGACGGAACTCCCCTCCAACGGAGGGGATAAGGTGCCACCGAAGTTTTAGTATGACTTTTTCTCAATAACATTAATGATATCAAGCTTTAAATAAATGATGGATCATTTCCTGTTGCGTTTTCTTAGAACGTTTTCAGAAATTCCATGCTTATCTTCATAATCTAACAGCCAATTTTCTATGGTTCTTAATGCGTTCAACGTATCATATACCACATCTAATGCATTAAATCTAAGAAAGCTCACACCCAGATGTTCGAGTTTTCTTTGTCTTTTTTCGTCTTTGATAGCGGCTAATTCATCATCATGGGTGTTTCCGTCTATCTCAATTGCTAATAAAATATCTTTACAATAAAAGTCAACAATATAATTTGATATAGACCTTTGCCTGTCGGAGTCATATTCCATCATTTGTCCGCCTTTTAATTCGTTCCATAATTTCACTTCAGAAAAAGTCATGTTCTGACGTAACTTTCTAGCAAGCAATTTTAATTTAGGATTATATGAAATTATTTTACGTTTCATTCCAATACCTGCAATATAAATTAAGTACC
>CAXTDO010000145.1:0-9973 GCA_964242315.1 uncultured Flavihumibacter sp. | reverse complement strand
GAATAATAGCCTGGCGATAGTCGCTTGTGTCAATGCATTTTCTGGCAGCAGCGAACAGGCCGGCCAAAGGCTGTTCGCTCGCAAAAGCCACCCGGAACAGGATGCAGGTGACCAGCACAACTTTTATAGCTGAATAATATCTTACAGGCATATTGGAATGCTGATAACTATGGTTTCTTTTTCCTGGTCCATCCCCGTATCGTATAAATCTTTGCGGAACGATTCGCTTCCAGGTAGATGGTATCATGAGATGACCCGCCTTCACGGCTGAAACCTTGTATTACCAACGCCCGCTCGTTTGTAATGGGAGTAAAATTTATAGTATCGTGTGAAGAACCACCCTCAAGAGTTTGCATATTATCTACTGTTGATGTACCGGGCGAAGTACAGGAATCCAGGAAAAATATTATTGAAAAGATGGCAAGAACTGAAGTGGTTGGTTTCATATTATGGCTTTTGTTTTATCATGGATCGAAATGGATGTTAATAAGGCATCCCTTGTTAATGTGAATTCTTCAACAGCAGTTTATTTATCTGCTGCCGGTAAGTTTTCCCGACAGGTAAACTGAAAGATCCTGCTTTTAGCATTCCGTTCTCTACATTGTGTATCTGATCAACCGCTACTGCGTAGCTTCTGTGAATACGAATGAATTTTTGCTGTGGTAATTTATCAATAAAATTTTTCAGATTGCACAGTGTGGTATATTTTTTATTTTGTGTCACCACTTTTGTGTAATTGGTAAGTGCTTCCAGGTAAATAATATCATTGCTTTGCACCTTACTAATACTGCTTCCTTCTTTAATGGTTATTTTGTCGTTTTCAAAAGAAGTTTCGTATTGAAGAGCCTTCTCTTTAATCTGGAATAAATCCCTTAGTCTTCTTACGGATTCTTCAAAACGCTCTTTTTTCAAAGGTTTCATCAGGTAGTCAAATGCATGAATTTCAAATGCCTCTACCGCATAATCGGCATAACCTGTTATGAAAACGCAAACCGGAGGATTTTTAAGTATTTTAAAAAAGTCAACACCGTTCATTACAGGCATGTCAATATCTATAAACAATACATCTATTTTATGCTTCTTCAGAACTTCTGCAGATTCCAGGGGGTTGGCGAAACTACCGATGCGTTTAAAATCAGGGTATTGATCAAGATAATCTTCTACTATTAATCTATCAAGCCGGTTGTCGTCAACAACAATACAATTGAAGGTTTCCATTCAGTTTTCTTTTTGCGGTAATAATATATGTAACGAGGTTGATGGCTTTGGCGGTAAGCCTGTTCAAAGCTACTGGTTATATGGAAGATTTGCAAGTAGTAAGTATAGCCGGGATTAGCCATATGACATAAGTCTTTATTCTTTTTGATATCTATCAAAATGCCTGCTGACAAAGGTCATAAAACGAGCAGCAGACCTGTTTTTATCTTTGACTTATCAAAATGAAAACACAGTATTTAATCTTAACAATTGACTATTACTTCTCTTTCGAAAGGGACCTGTCAACCAGTTTTTATTAAGTACTAAATCCAAAAATTTTTAACTTTTTTAAACCCTATTCTATGAAACTCTTTACACTTCTGTCGCTATCGCTATGCCTTTTTGTAAACAGCTTCGCTGCCGGTACACCCGGACTTAACTTCAACTACTATGAAGGCCTTTGGAACACACTTCCTGACTTTAATTCTTTAACATCCACTCAAAAAGGTACTACCGCTAACATCTCCCTGGAGCCTCGCACCAAAGATATGCAGTACGCTTTTCAGTGGACAGGTTTTATCACCATCCCCACTACCGGCACCTACACTTTTGAAACTTTTTCCGATGACGGCAGCAAGCTCTTCATCGCTTCGGCCCTGGTGGTAAATAACGACGGACAGCACGCCGCCCAATTTGCTACTGGTTCTATAGTGCTGAACGCAGGTGCTTATCCTATCACGATTTCTTACTTTCAAAGCTACGGCGGACAGACCATGGAAACGTACTGGTCCTCTAACTCCGGACTGGTACGACAGAAGATCTCCAATAATGTACTTACTATTGATAACCCCGGTACTTATGTGCCTTTCCCAACCTCGCCTGCCAACTTTTATTTCTCTGCCGCACTTGGTGATGATGCCCGAACACCAGCCCAAGCTACCAATCCTGCCACTCCCTGGAAAACACTTGCCAAGCTTAACAGCATCATGAGCAGTTTAAAACCGGGAGACGCCGTACTCTTTAACCGTGGTGAAACCTTTACCGGGTCCATCTCCGTTAAACAGTCTGGCACCACCACTGCCCCGATCCTTTTCTCGGCTTACGGCACTGGCAGCAGGCCTGTCATCAACGGACTGGCTACACTTAAAACCTGGACTTCAGTAGGTAGCGGCGCCTGGGAAACACCCCTTGCCAGTGGCGCTTATCTGAACGCGGTACTGGTGGACGGTAACATGCAGCAAATGGGACGATTTCCTAACCTCTCCAACCCAAACCGCGGATACCTTTATCTGGAAGCTCATGCAGGCAACTACCAGATCACCGATAACGAACTGGGCAGTTCCACTAACTGGACAGGCGCCGAAGTTGTGATCCGTAAAAATGACTGGGTACTGGACAGAGGCCCTATCACCAATCACTCCGGTAACACCCTTACTTACAACTCTCCTACCGCCCACGAGCCTATCGACGGATACGGATACTTTATCCAGAACAGTCCCTTAACTCTCGATGAAACAGGAGAATGGTACTATAACCCCGCCACTAAAAAGCTCAGAATGTTTTTTGGAGCCGGTAACCCCGCCACTTATTCCATCAAGGCCAGCATCGCCGATACCCTGGTAACTATCAACAACAATAACAATCTAACTTTCGATAACCTGTGTTTCCGTGGTGCCGACGTAGTTGCCTTTCAAATCAACAACTCCTCTAACATAAAAATTAAAAACAGTGAAATCAATTATACCGGCTTTGACGGTATATCGGCCGAAAACTGTCCTTACATGACCATCGAAAACAACCTGATCAACCACTCCAATAACTCAGGGGTTAAACTATATCCCGGTTCCTCTTATGCTTCCGTGAAAGGCAATGCAGTAAAGAACAGCGGTATCCTGCCTGGTATGGGCCGCAGCAACAACCAGCAGATGGTCGGGCTTTTTATTGATGCTTCTCCTGCAAACGTCATCGAGCAAAACACAGTAGACAGCAGCGGCTATTGCGGTATCACTTTCAACGGCGACTATACGCTGGTGAAAAACAATGTAGTTAATTACTTCGATCTTACCGTTAGCGATGGCGGTGGCATCTATACCTGGGGCGGTTGGGATAAAGTAGGCAGAAAAGTAATCGGTAACATCGTACTAAATGGCATCGGCGCTTATGAAGGAACTAAAAGCACTACACCTGGTGGAGCAGTAGGCATCTATACCGACGACAGGTCTTCCAACATCGAGATCACCGGTAACACTGTGGCTAATTGTGTTCGTGCCGGCGTGTATCTGCACAACTCTCACGAAATGAAGGTGAACGATAACACTTTTTATAATAACACCATCCAGTTAAGCTATGTGCACGACGTGCTGGAGCCGGGTGACCCTATCCGTAACGTAATTACTACCGGCAACATCGTTGCTTCCAGCAAATCAAACCAGTTTCTGGTAGAAAACAACAGCACCTTAAATGACATCGCCAGCTTTGGTTCTTATAACAACAACTATTACGTAAGGCCTACCAATCAAAGCGGTATCATTACCACCACCGTTCAGGACAACGGCCAGTACACAGGAACTTTTTACGACCTGGCAGGATGGAACTCAAAGTATGGATTTGACCTGCAGTCGGCCAACAGCCCGCTGAAGATACCGGCTTACACCATCACAAGGCTCATCGGCGCCAACAAATTTTCCAACGGCAGCTTTAACAGCAATATCGACGGGGCGTTTTGCATGTCTGCTCCGGGCCGCGCAACAGCCAGCTTCGCTTCCGGAAAGCTTGACGGCGGCGCCCTCCAGGTTTCTTTTGACGCTGCCGGCACACCAGGCAACAACGTAGGTACTTACATCGACTTCGGTGCGGTAACAGCAGGTAAAACATATGTAGTTCGCTTCAGTTTGTTAAGCGCTGCTGCCAACAAAACCATCCAGGCTTTTATCCATCAGAACGGCGGATCTTATAGCAAGATGTCAGACGTTAAATACTTTAGTCTTTCTACCACACGCACCGAAAACGAATTTTTGTTCACCGCTCCCTTTACCGTATCCAACGCCATGATTGCTTTTGAAATAGGCGGATCGGATTGCCCTTTCTGGATGGACAACTTCCAGGTGTATGAAGCTGACGTAGCTGCTGTAAATGCAAATGACTACATGCGCTTCGAATACAACGCTACTTCCAAATCAAAAGTGGTAACGCTTAGCGGCAACTACGTTGATGCAAAGAACAAGCAGTATTCCGGTAGCATCACCATCGCTCCTTTCAGCTCTGTGGTTCTGATCAAACAGACCGCTATCACTACCACTACACAGGCAGCCGCATCAACAAGCACAAAACTGGTAGCAGCCAGCGAAACAGCGTTCCCTGAAGCTACTACTTCTACGACACTGAAAGTATCGCCTAACCCGGTGCATGAAAAAATGCAGGTGGCCCTGAACTTGCCTGAAAACACAAAAGCTGCTTCCATGGCCATCTACTCCTTAAGCGGTGTAAGGATGCAAACCACCGCTCTTGCTACTACAGCTAACATAGTTACTGTTGACGCTTCTTCTTTCACCAGCGGTGTTTACATTATCAACATCAACTACGACGGACATACCATCGCCAAAAAGTTTGTGAAGCAATAAGCAGTAGCATAGCAGTGCTGTTTACATGCTTCTCAAATAAAAAACCCGCCTGATCAGCGGGTTTTTGTTTGAATAAAATGAGTGCAGTTCGGCCAATATTGTTAAGTCAAGGACTGATGAACGGGTAACGCTTCCCAATTAAGATGCGAAGCACTTAGATGATATTCTAATCACTTACTCCTCCTTTAGCTCAGGCCTGACCATAAACAGTACGAAAGCACACAGTAACACCAGCAGGGAGGCAAACTGAAATACTGTACTTAGGTTGATTGCTGAATCGCGCAATACACCGGCGCCATAAAGGCCCAAACCGCCTACAATGCAACTGAGAAAATTTAAAATACCATAGCCGGTAGCACGATAGCGGGGATCTGATACGAGGCAGAGTATAGGCATCATATTGGCGTCGCTGAACGATCTGGTGAAAGCAAAAACCATCATACCACCTATCGCCAAATAAAGCAGGAATGTGTTGCCTGCAATAAAAATACAGGGTGCCGCAATGCAAAGTCCAATTACCGGCACTAAAATCCTTGCCCGTGGCGTAGTGCGGCTCCACCGGTCGGCTACTATCCCGCCAAAAATCACCCCGGCAAGTGCTGACGTGTAGGTGAAAACGGTAGCGTACAACCCGGCAGTACTTTGAGATAATTTAAAATGTTCTTTATAGTAAGTCGGCAGCCATCCAACAGTCATCCAGTTTACAACGCCCAGCAACGACCAGAATAACAAAGCCAGTAAAAAAGAACGCCTTCTGAACAGGTCGATAACGGCTCCTTTGAAACTTACCTGTTCGCGAGCTGCAGTGCTTTTGATGTCCGTTGTTTTTTTCGCATCTTTTAAAACAAACGCTAGCACCAAAGCATATACAATACCTATCACTCCAAAGATCTTAAAAGCGTAGGCCCAGTGATGGTGTTCGGCAATCCATCCGCCTACAAATCCGAGGCTTTGTCCTATCATGATGCCTCCCATATGAATGCCGGTAGCAAGAGAGCGTGTAGGGCCCCTGTGGTAATCGGTAATAAGTGCCAGCGCCGCAGGAATATAACAGGCTTCGCTGATACCCATCAACGCACGTGTAGCAAGCAACTCTTCAAAAGTTGATGCCCGAGAAGTAAGCCAGGTAACTACAGACCATATAAAAAGACTGGCAATGATAACCTTGCTCCTGTTGAATTTATCCGCCATATAACCCGCCAGAGGACTGGCTGTTCCATACACCCAAAGGAACACGGAGGTCAGCAATCCGAATTGCGATTCTGTCATTGGCATAGATTCTATGATCGACCTTCTCATGGTGGTGATCATGATCCGGTCCATATAATTCAGGCAACCTACAATGCAGAGCATCGCAACGTATAACCATGCCCGGGAGGTTACTTTATTCGTGCTGACTGATATATTTGTAAGGAGCATGTGGTTGAATTTTTATAAACGTGTTATCTGTTAGCCATCCGGATAATTTTTTAACCACGGAGGAAAAGCCGAGGTAGCACGGAGGTCCACGGAGGCGCTTCCTCCGTGAACCTCCGTGCTACCTCGGCTTTTCCTCCGTGGTTAAAAAAACACTTAAAAGGCTAGCCACTATTTAAGCGAATAAACCGTATTCGTTCGCACACCCGGTTTTATTTCGCCACTGATATAAACCCAACTACAATTCCAGTACACTACAGGCAGCGTTACACGTGCTGCCGCATCTTCTTTTCTATCAGAATAGTTCCAGGTATCAGTGGCTGCATCATACATGATTACTTCTTTCATAATACCGGGATGAGTAGCCTGATCTTTATAACAGGCCGTAACAGCATCTACCCCACCCCAGAAAAGCATCCGGCCATCACTTAAAACCGGCACCGGTGATCCCGATGCTGAAACTCCTTTTGGCATAGGTGATATTTTCTGCCACTCGCCATTCCAGGCTCCATTTTTTCTAACGGGTGTTAAATAATATGCATCCTGTAAAATGTTTCTGAATGGCAGGTTTGCATTACTGACACCGGGCGCTTCCCCGCTGAATAAATAAAATCTGCCATTATAAGAAGCACAAACTGGTTGCGTTCTGGCAACACCGGGCCATTCCGGAAATTCAAACCATCCCTTGTCAATCGCTGAAAGATCCAACCCGAAACATTTGTTTACCGGCGGCTCGTCAGCAGCAATGGAACCTCCTGCGATTATGATACAGTTACCAACCAGCGTACCAGCCATGTTTGCAAGCGGCAGCGGAAGATCAGGATATTCCTTTTGCAAAAACGACCTGTTGTTCCAGGTGTAGGCCATTACCTTGCGTGAGTGGTTCTTGCCATAGCTTCCACCTATTACCATTACGTGGTTATCATAACTTACCGACACACCATATGCTAAAGGTGTAATTAACTTTTCGGGAAGCAGTATCCACCGGTCTCCTTTCAACATAAAGATCTGATTATACCATTTTTTAACACCGCCTTCCCACGGTTTTTTGTCGGGGAAATTAGCGCCACCCATACAAAACAGCGTACCGTTGCTTACGCCGGCAAACATGCCTGCAAAGCCTTCCTTGTCAGGAAGAGCAGGCATTTTTGTCCAGACTGGTTTTAACTGACCGGAAACATTTATCGCGCAAAGCAACAATAACAACAGCCACCAGCGTGCATTATGATTCATAAGCCAGGTTTAGATGGTCAAGATTAAATTGCAGCACCGCACCGGGACCCGGTTCTCCGTAACCACCCGTGACTGTCACTACATTTTCCCGGATAAAGAGGTTGCTGGTTAAAGGTAATGAAGTTGCAAATGAATGCACCAGCACTCCTTCGGCAGAAATTACCTGTAAAGCACCCATGCCGTAATGCGCTACCCATAAATTTGCATACCTGTCCATTGCCATGCCATCGGGAAGGTTATCAATATCTTTACCGGAGGGATGTGAGGGCAGGCTGCAAAAAACTTCGGGGTGTGTTGCTGCCGTACCAGAAGCGTTTATCGGAATAACAAGAATGCGGTTACGATAACTTTCAGCTACGTATAACTTTCTTTCATCGGTAGATAACACGAGGCCGTTGGGATAATCCAGGCCATTAGCTATAGTATATTCATTACCATCCGAATCCATAAAAAAAACCTTCCCATGTCCGCGAATGGAATCCGTAAAATAAATGCCGCCTGTTCTGCTCACGATTATATCGTTGGGCACATACAATTCCGAACGATCAAAAGTTTTTTCAACTTCTTTTTTTATAAACTTTCCTTCCCTGTTAAACCTGATTATGGAACTGCTCCGGGTGTCGCAGATCAGGTGATCGCCATCCGGCAATATCACCTGCCCGTTCGGACACACGCAGGAAGCCCATTCAGATAGAACATTGTTCTGATCTAACCGGTATACCAGCTTGCCTGTTAGTGTGGTAAAAAAGATGTCGCCATTACTGTCTATCGCCGGCCCTTCGGTGTAGTAAGGCAAATCGATCAATTTTTGCAGGTTTGGAATGGCGGTTAGATCTGAGTTCAAGGCTTGATGATTTAAATTGTACGAGGCAGTGTATGTTTTGAACTATGATTAAGCTGATTAAATGATGGGCTATGATTATTTCCATTCATAGTCCATCATTTAATCAGCTTAATCACAGTTCAAAACATAATTCATTCGAACGGAAACAACGGCTTCCTCCTGTTTTTGTATTCAAATTTTGTCATGTCTGCTGTTGTCACCCCTGGTGTATCTACCTGTACTATTGTTTTGCAAACAGGTTCATATGCAGCTATTGGTGCATTTACACCCTTGGCCACCACCACGTCGAAGTTTTCTGCTATAATGCCGAATGTAGTTAATTGCGACAAACTGAAAGGTGGCATCCTCAGCGATGTAATCATTACCGTGTTTCCTTTTGGTGTTAATACAATCGCCGTTTTGCCCATGTTAAAATTCACCTGTCCGCCGTGTCGCGGATTGGCTTCCGTAAAAACACCATTAACGATGTCGAGCAACTGCACGTTGGTTGCAAAGGGCTCTCCTTCGGATTCGTGGCTGCGGCCGAAAGATAGAAAAAACACCTCGCCTTTAGCATGTTTTTCAGTTTCAACCACTGCCCCGGCATCACAAATGCAAATGAAAGAAGCATAACGGCCGTCATCTTCGATAGCCGTTAATAAAAATGTACTGGCACCCGATGATCCGCCACCAATATTATCACCCATATCAAGTAACAAAACGGGTTTTTTATAGGATGCTATTTCAGGCAGGAGTGATTTTATTGATATCCTGGGCTTAACAAATTTATCTTCAATAAGTTCCAGTAGTGCCAGCATTCCGTCAAAGCAATCCGTTATTTCTTCATTTCTTCCGTCAGAAATTAAGATAAAAGAAGCGCCCATTTCATGCACATCAGCATAAGGAAATCCAAGGATGATGCTGGTTGATATAATGCCGGGAATTTCTTTCAGCAGATAGGCTGCATACTTGTATAAACTCTTTACCGGTTCTTTTGAAGTGTATTGTTGGTCGATGCTTATCGCCATAGGTAACTGCAGGAAATGCTGGCAGGGCGCGCCTGTTCCCTTAAGACGCCGGATCATGAGCCTGGCAGCCTCTTTACCCACCTCACGCTGATCAACATGCGGATTTGTTTTGTAGGCAACAAGTGCATCAGTTGTCTGAATCATGGCCTCACTAACATTGGCATGCGGATCAAGCGTTCCGATTATAGGAACTTGCTTACCAAGTTTTTTTCTCAGAAGCGATAACCAGTGACCATCCAGATCCGGATATAATTCCGAGACGGCGGCGCCATGGGGAACTACCAGGCAACCATCTACAGGCAATACTTCATCAAGTTTTGTAAACATCTCCGACAACAACGCCTCGCATGTATCTCTTTCAATGATACCGCCGGGGGTTGCCGCTGCATACATTACAGGCAGTAAAGCTATTTCGTGTTCGTCCATTATTTCAATCATTCCACCAATTTCATGATAGGCAGCTGTATACTCCTTTCGTACCGCGGGGCCAGTTAGCCAGTGACCCTGTTTGAAATCTTCTATTGTGGTTAACTTTGGGATAAATGTATTGGACTCATGATAAATTCCTAATAAAGCTACTCTTAATGCCATGCTATTTTTTTGCGTACACGATCGTATTTACCCACTGTAATCTTTTGCCACCATAATTTTAAATG
>CAXTDO010000144.1:0-9974 GCA_964242315.1 uncultured Flavihumibacter sp. | reverse complement strand
CCCGATAACTTACCCGTTGAAGTGCCGTTTCTTGCATATTCTATCCTGTCGCAGTATGCGGTTGAGATCCGATTTAAATCTTTTTTACTGCAGGCAATTCAAAATGCAAAGTCGAGTTTTAGTTAATCAATAAATTAACATCCAATGAATATCATCCTCATATTCACTAACTGGGATTCGATCTATAGGAACCTATCTTACTTTGATCTAAAATGGTGCCCGGACAATAAAAAACCTTGTGAGATCATACCAGTCAATGAAAGGGCATATGTAATAGTAGCCTTTGATGCTATGGAAAATATTGACGAATTAGCAGACAAGGTTGCGGCTATAGCACCCGCACATTCAATAAGTTTGTCTGTTCTTTACCATAAAAATCCTTCAGGTACTGACTTGGCCAGTTTCAATAGCGCCTTGGAGAAAAAAGAAATTAATTACCACTTTAGAAAAAGCCATCACGGCGATCCAGATACATTCGGCAGGTTAATAGATATTGATGCTAATCTTGATAATCCACAGGCGCTCGAAAAAACTTTTTACGATCTGGAACTAAAGCTTGGTGTGAATGCATCTCTCAGCCAAAAGCTGAAACTGCTTCACAAATGTACATCGCTTGAGCAGGCAGTTAAGCTGTCTCTTGATCCTTTGCTGGCAGAATACAGCCAAGCGCTGGAAGATTTCCAGCTTGATCTCAAACCCGAAAACCATGATGTTAAGTTGACTGCCCTGCGTGATATACTGCTGTCTTCACTGTAAACTTCGCTCCTCCACAACAACCCTATATCCCCGCTCCTGAAATATTCCTTTGCATTTACTAACGCCCGCTAACTGGCTTCACATCTGTAGGTGAACCAAAACGGGAGTATATGCAAACCGGACAAAACAACAATCATCTTCGCGCTCCTGCATCGCTTAATTTCTTTGAATTGCAGGTTCCTGCCGCAGAAAGCGTGTGGGGTAAAGGTCAATCTGGGATGGTAGTCACCAGGCTAGCTACTCCCAGGGGCCGCATCTTTAAAATTGAAAACCTGCTCTCGCCGGGTGAACAGGCTTATCTCGTGGATGCAGTTAATACGAATGGTTGGAACGATGTGCCTGTAGGAGGATCACGGCATACCGAGTTTCAACAGGGAAGTATGACAGGCAGCTACCGCGCATCTGCCAACAGTCCATGGCTTGCCGAAGTTCTTTGGAAACGCCTATCTCCTTTTTTGGGTGGAGAGCACATCTTATCGGATCAATCTTTAGTTGACTGGGAGAATGTATCACGGTGGAAAGCTGTTGGACTGGCGCCGCTGGCACGATTTGTAAAATATGTGAACGGATGCGAAGCGCTGTTGCCGCACTATGATGAATCCATCACTTTTGAAAACGGTTACAAATCAATGGTGAGGGTACTGGTTTATCTCAGTTCCAGTTTAGAAGGAGGCAACACCTATTTTGTAAAAGATCCGGAGATCAATCTTCCCTACTCACAAATGCGTTTCGAGGCTCATACCAAGGTACCGACAGATGGGGATATAATGCTGGAAGTAAAACCAAAAGCGGGTGATGCACTTGTATTTGATCACAAAATACTTCACGGTTCAAGATTCGTGACTGGAAACGGTGAAAAACTAACGCTGAGGACAGATATTCTTTATACAAAAAGCAGCTAGCTATGACAACTAAAATAAAATCAGCTGATCGCGACATGTTTGCTTTTTCTCAAAGAACTGGCTTTGTGACATTTTCAAACAGGTTCATAAGTTATACAGACAAAGCGGCTTTGGCCCAGGAAATCGACAACAATTATTTTTTGCAAAAAACAAGCGCTGGTATAAAGGGAAAAGCAACGAGGAGACTTCAAAAATTGCAGACTAAATCTGCAATGCTGGTTAAACTGATCGAACAAAAGTATTCCAAAGAGGTGGCGTCACTGGCTGTTGGTGGGTCTTTCACATACAAGGATTGTCCTAATGATCTTGATCTGAATGTAGTATTGAAAGGCAAAGGCATTTTTGACTACTACGAAGAAGATGATCTTGATCTTGGCTTCGATATCGAAAAGGTTTCAATAATGGTGTTTACTATGGATGACATACTGTCAACAGAAGCTGAGATAAAAACGAATGATACGATAAAGGGAAAGGATTTTCTTCACCAAGACCTGATCGCACGTGAAATGCTTATTGCGCCACTTCGTAATATCACGTTCTATGGCTATCCAATGATCGGAAAAGGCCTTTTCTTACGTGACATGCTGGTGAGGCTTGTACGCCAGTTATATTTTGCCGACAAAACATTGAAAGGCGAAATAAGCAAGTACGCATTAACCGAAATGAGAACGCAAAAAGCATTGTCGCGCATTTCGGAAGCAGAACTGATCTTAGGTTGGCTGATAGAGAAAATGGGTGACGTACAATGACCCTGCCAAACGTATAATGAAAAATATAAAATATTACTTTCGGGGAGACGACAATGTCTTTGATTACCTGCAAAAACGGGAAGGCTGTAGTATGAAGATAATCAGTGATACAGATTCTTTCATTGATGTTCAGGACGCACATCCGCTGATATTGCATGTAGGAACTATCGGCAACAGGGAAGGACTTGACATAGAGATGCATGAATTACTGTTTTTTAAATTCATTCCAAAAAATGTTGAGCGTGAAATTATTTTGGTATCCTTTCTTCCGCTTGATTTTTTGTATGAACGATATAGTATTTATAGGTATTTCGGGTTTGTGAGACTTCCCGGAAGATTGGAAAACATTGTATTGGACCGCAGCGCAGGAATGAACACAGAACTTCTTAAAACCTCCCAAAAAAAAGCATTCGAATCATGGTATCTTGATCACTATTTTAAAGAACCCTCATTGAATAAAAAGGTAAAACAGAATTTTTATGAAAGAGAAAAAGACTACCGCAATCGAACAAAAGAGGAATGATACAGAGAGAATTGAAATCGTTATAATCGATGACAAGGACCATCTGAAACTGCTGAAAGCTGTGCAAGCAGCGGTAAAAAATATAAAGAAGGACAGTACATTTCCGAAGATACCGTTAACTGTTCAGTCTTTCGCGGAAGCGAGGAAAGCTTTGGATTATCTTCAGCTGAACCGGTGGCGTTATGTTAAGGCAATTTTCCTGGACTACGAACTGAGAGAAGTTCACAATACAGCCATGGTTCAATCGCCATCAGGTGTGGAATTTATAAATGAAATAAAGAAGAAAAATCCATTCATCGATATTTTCGGACTGTCTGCGCACGACCCCGAATTGCCTGTTAACCGTGAGAAAGTGGAGTTCCGGGAATTCCGGGAAGCTGTTAGAAAATTAATAGGAAAAGAAGAGCTGCTGGATAAAAACAAAGCATGGAATGTGATTGAGTCTAATGTTGTGAAAAGAATAAAATCCAAGATGGAAACACCTTTCTTCAGCAGCTTACATAACTATGTGAAAAGTTTTCCCGGAAGCTGGCATGTGCCCGGTCATAACAGGGGACGCGCCTTGTATCATTCAAAATATGCAAGACCGTTCTATGATTTTTTTGGAGTGAACCAGTTTGCAGCTGATCATGATATTCCCAAATCATTTGGTTCAATTTTCCAAATGGGGAATAAACCCGATTCAGAACTTGGGAAATTGGAAAATCTCTTAACAAAGGAAACGTTTGGTACCGAGCACACAGCTTTTGTTACCAACGGCAATTCAGCATCAAACAATATTGTGTTGATGTCGATCCTTAAACCCGGCGATGAGGTGCTGATAGCAAGGAGTAATCATAAATCGATGCACTACGCGGTGGTATTGACCGGCGCAAGGCCTACTTATATTAATTCTGTGTTTTCGGCAAAGTATGAGATAA
This sequence comes from uncultured Flavihumibacter sp., assembly GCA_964242315.1. GTDB lineage: Bacteria > Bacteroidota > Bacteroidia > Chitinophagales > Chitinophagaceae > JADCRZ01. Next base: position 6,124 of record CAXTDO010000144.1, on the reverse strand, counting down.
TGGCGCCACCTAGTATAGCTGATATAGAGCGTCATTTGAAGGAGAAGGAAAAAGGCTTTTATAAATTGTTGGTGATCACAGGTTGTACGTATGAAGGGTTGGTGATGGATATCGATCGGGTAAATCGTCTTTGCAAGGAACATGGAACGGAACTTTTCGTTGATGAGGCCTGGTATGGGTATTCTAATTTTCATCCTTTGTTCATGCCTACCAGTGCCAACAAGTTGAAAGTTCCTTACGTGACACAAAGCGCACATAAGATGTTATCCGCTTTCCGCCAGTCAGCATTCATACATATTAACAGCGAAAAAATAGACAAACATTTTTTTAAAGATATATACAACACTTTTACGACTACATCTCCGCAATACCAGTTAATTGCATCTATGGATGTAGCTGCTATGCAAATGCGGACAGAAGGATTTGAATTGATAGACAAAGCCCTAGAGCGTGCAGAAATGTTCAGCGCGGATTTCGAGGCTTTCGGTCTTAAAAAAATCAAACTTGTTACATGTGAGGATATGTCCCGCGAATTCAAGGCGCAGGGATTTGACTTTGATGAAGAGAACATTTTTTACGACCCACTGAAAATGTCTTTCGATATATCTGAGCTCGGTATAGATGTAATGACTGCATTTCACTTTATCAAGGAAACTGCGGGCGTAGACCTTATTAAATATACCAAGAATTGCATACAGATATTATTTACCATTGGTACTGCATTCGACAGGAACAAACCAGCAGAGCTCGCCAGTACTTTCAAGAAACTGGAAATGGGATCCGGCAAACGGGCAGCAAATGAAATGGGCCATGCATTCCAGTTGGAACCTTTTTATTATAGCAATCGCACTCCACGCGATTTCTTTTATGGAAAAAGGGAGCTGGTTAAATTGGAGGATGCAATCGGGAAATACAGTGCAACGATGGTTACACCTTATCCCCCAGGTATTTCCTTGCTGTTGCCAGGTGAACCTGTTACCGAATCTCACGTAAACTATTTGAAGAGCATTCTAGAACTGAATCATATTTCAGTTCATGGTTTGATTAATGGTAAAATTTATATAGACAATGACTAATATTGATAGAAAGGTGAGAACCCGTTACGCTCCCAGTCCTACCGGCTTTCAGCATGTAGGTGGTATAAGGACTGCGATACTGAATTATTTTATCGCCCGTTCTTTTGATGGTGAATTTATTCTAAGAATAGAAGATACAGATGCTTCACGTTTTGTACCTGGCACCGAGCAGTTTATCATCGACACGTTGGATTGGCTTAAAATACAATATAAAGAAGGACCGGATATTGGGGGACAGTTTGCTCCCTACCGTCAAAGCGAGAGAAAGGATATTTATCAAAAATACGCCTGGCAACTTGTGGAAGAAGGTAAAGCTTACTATGCGTTTGATACTCCTGAAAAATTGGATGACAAGCGGGAGCAGGAAAAGGCTCAAGGAAAAGCATTTTCCTATAATTACATTAATAGAAATTATTTCAGCAATTCGTTGACGCTTTCCGCCAATGAAACGCAAACTCGTATCAGGAATGGACAGCCTTTTGTCATTAGGATAAAATTACCAGAAAATACACTAATCCGATTCAATGACCTGATAAGGGGTGAGATTGAAGTGCATACATCAGAATTGGAAGATCGTGTGCTGCTTAAATCAGATGGGTGGCCAACTTACCATCTTGCTCATGTAGTGGATGATCGGCTGATGGATATTACGCATGTTATAAGGGGAGAAGAATGGCTGCCATCTGCTCCAGTACATTATTATTTGTATAATGCACTGGGATGGCAGGACCATCGTCCATATTTTGCTCATTTGCCTTTGGTTCTTAACCCCGACGGACAAGGGAAATTGAGCAAACGGAAATTTAGGGATGCAACAACACCAATCTTTCCCGTAAGCTGGATATCTGACGATGGTTCTGTTGTTAAAGGAATGAGAGAAGAAGGTTTTTTACCTGAGGCAATGCTTAATATTCTTGTACTCCTTGGTTGGCATAGCAACGAACAAAAGGAAATTTATACCAGGGCCGAACTGGAAAAGCTCGTCAGTGTATCTGGTATAAGAAAGTCGGGGGCACGGTTTGATTATGAGAAAGCGAAATGGATAAACAAACAATTCCTGTCAGTGTCAGATACAGCATTTCTTGTAAGGTGTTACACAGCGATCACCCGGATAAGTGGTTTGAATGAGAAAGCCTTATATGATACAATTGAATTGATAAAATCCCGCATTTCAGTATTAAGGGAAATCGATGATTATGCGTATCTTTTTGGAAATGATATAAAACCAGATGTTGAGTTCGCTCTGGAAGAGAAAGAAATACTGGAGCAATTTTTATATCGGTTGCAGACACTTGATCAATGGACCAGTATTAACTTGCAAAAAGAATTAGCCGAAGTAATTGTCGGAGAAAAGAAAAATATAAAAATGGTGTATATGGTTATCCGTAAAGCACTCAGCGGTAGACCATCCGGACTAGATATAATCATTATACTTGCGATACTGGGGCAGCAAACCGTTCTTGAAAGACTTAATTATGCAATTATCCGGAAATAGAAAATGAAGTACCTAATTGTATGGAATAAAATAGGTAATAGCATGATGTTTCCTTATTTCGGGCAGGATTCATTCATTGCGTATAGTTATCAGCAAGCAATGCAACAATTAAAAGGAGAAACACCCTACCGTTTAATCGTTCTGCTTTGTGAGTTGAATTATGATGCAAATGAAGAGAAACGTGACATGCAGGAGTTGGCGGGAATAGATTTTGCAAAAAAGTTTCGTCTCAATGGCATTAATATTCCTATTGTTTTCGTCTCTTTTCTTTCACGCAAACAAGTTTACGCAAACAAGCCGGAACGGGGGATTGTGAACACTATTGGGCATTGTTTCCTAAGATTACCCTGTAGTCGCCCTGAATTGGAAGCGGCTGCTACCAGCATACGACCGCTTAATGAAATAGAAGCACACGATATTATTTATAATTATTGTAGCCTCAATGGTGTAGTAAGAGCTCTAATGCATTTACTAACCAATATTAAAAGCGAATTCCTCGACGGAGCGGTTGCTACAGAAGAACTGCAGGGAAAAATCAGGCAGTTGGTTGTGCAGCTTCATCAAGCTTTTAACGAGAGCGCCGATTCTGCACTGTATACATTAGACCACCGGTTTGCTGAAATAGGTCCGAATAATATCGCAGAAGCTTGCCGTTATATTGAGGACATAGGTTCTCAACTGATTGAACGGAAGGGTATTGATCAGTCAGAGCGGCCAAAATTAAAAGCAAAAGGCAAATGGAAAATGCTGTTGTTGGATGATGAATTAACGCCCGGTCACCCACTTTTTCAGCGCCTTGATGAAAGGGAGGTAGATTATATACACGTTCGGTCGGTTGAAGAAGGACGGGCTGTGGTTAATCAGGAGTCCAAGCTATCGCTTGTGGTGTCAGATTACAGATTGGAAGAAGAAAAAGATGGATTAAAGGTCCATCAACCTGTGCAGGGGTATCAGTTTCTGAAGGAGCTGATTGATGACCGTCCAGTGTACCTCAGGCTGGCAGCACTCTCCTCTCTGCCGCGAAAATTCTTGATCGAAAGCTTTAAGTATTACGGAATAAGGGTGGAGATATTTTCAAAGAAAGATTATTTTGAAAAAAACAATATTGACTTATTGTGTGATGAATTAGTAGAATTGGGTAATGAAAACGCAGAAATTATCAGTAGGTCGCCTCGGCTGACTTCCGAAACCTGGCAATATTTTGAACCATTTTACAGGTATCACCGTAATTCTCCCGCTTATGTTGCTAATGAAAATTATATAAGCGAGCGGGCTAAGGTTTATTGCGATGGCATTCAACGAGGTCATTATATGTTTAATCTAAGTGGTTATAAATCACTTAACCTTAATGGCAATAAAAGTAAGCCGGAGAATGGACGGATCTTTCATATTTTCTTAGAGAAATGTATTTGTCGACGGGTTGCACTTTGGTATTCACAGTATAACCGGGGCGCAGGACTAAAAGATGTTCATATGATTATACAAGGTGCGTCATACACTGGTGATTTTAGTGCCGTCACGCCAAGGAACCAAATAAATATTAATCTCGCTCTTTCCATGGAAGAATATCCATGGAATATGACTATAGAAGAGAAACGCTGGTTAAATCTGGAAATGCGTATAATCAATACAGATGACATAGAACACTATGAAGAGCAGTTATTGAACCAATTGGCAGATCAGCTAACCGAATGGCTTGAACAGCGCGAACTGAAAGACGATCTAAATCCTTTGCCTGCTTACCGGGCAAACTTCAGAATGCTGAAGACTTTCCTGTACAAATTACATCTTCAAATATTTGAAAAAAATGAATTAATCCGTGGCTTAGAAAAGCTATTCATTCACTGGGAAATATACGAATTGCAAAAACCATTGACAAAAAATGCGGCACTTTTTAAAAGTTATGTGAAGTATTTTCGTACTTGCCGTCTGCCGTACTCAAAGGTTTTCAAACAAAACGCAGTGGTTGTGATTAACAACAAGGAAGAATTCTGCCAAACACTATTGCAAGACATAGTCGAAATCATTCCGCCTCAGGAACACGATGATTTTAAGGCTAATGTTTATATTTTTTATTATAACTCTCAGGATGGGGGACATCTTTATCAAACTAAAAGAGAATGGCGCGACGCCCTGTTATTATTTCATAAGGAAGAAATGGCAAAATTAAAAGGAGATAAGGTAGAGTTTGATGAAATCAAAGCTTATAAAGCTTTAAAGCCAACGGATGAGTAACTAAAATACTTACCAAATTCTCATTCGAACAAAATCATTTGCAATAGTTAGAATTTAATCTTACGGATATTGTAGTAGAAATTTAACTTATCATACGATCGTATTCCATATTATTGTCGGTAGTATTCTAATATGTATGATAGCGGTCAAAATGTTTTGATAAATCAAACTTGGCTTAAAAAGTTTCATAATTTTAAGCTGCTATACTTGCTAGAAGCTTCAGATCTTCCACAAACTGGTTCGACATTTGTCCCGCCGGGTCTACTAGACAGGAAAGCTGAGAAATATCGCTCACTTTCCTGTTTTTTTATTGCACGTAACTCATTGTTTATCTGATAGATTTATTGCACTATCTCGTTAACTCTTGCGGTTCGACATTCGTTTTAATCAAAACAGATTTTTTTAAGAAATATGGAACATACAATTTTTTCTGGACAAGGCAGTAATCATAATTTGCAGAAATTAAGTAACTATTAAGGGACAATTGATAGTTTTTGCTAATTAGAATATTCAGCCCCATCGCAAAAGGTTATAAATCTCTGCCTTAGCCAAAATGTATCACTCATCACATTTTCGATGAGTCGCCACTAAGAGGTGTAATTGTTGAATCCATAACAGAAGATGTATCTGTCATAGGAGTAATTACTTCCATAGATGAATCGATGGAAGGAGTTACTGTTGAATCTACACTGTCCATAGTTTGATTTTGAGTTTGCGAAGGCCATAATTTGAAAATGACTAAACAGATTATAAGAAGAACAATTGCTGCTCCTAACACATAAAATATAGTATTGGAAGATTTTTTTGGCGGAGGAGAAATTTTATCAAATGTATTTATTGGCTGAACAGTAGATTTGGGAGTATCCGGAACTACAACAGTTAAAATGCCTTCATTCTTAGGATCGGCTTGTATTATTTCAATATCTTTTTTTCCTTCAAACAAGCGTTTTGCTTGTGACTCATTAATCTTTACATCCGGCCCAATCTTTCTCTTAGGTTCCGGAATGAGAATGGTATTTTTTTGAATATTAGTGATGGCCTGATCAAGGGAATCGGCCAACTCTGCTGCACTTTTAAACCTATTCGGATATTGCGGACTAAGTGCCTTTAAGATAAGCGCATCTGTAGCAGGATTTACAGAAGAATTCTCAGATGAAGGCGGTTCAATTTCTTTCATGCCGGACAGAACAAGACTGGCAATAGGCGGAGGCGTACCTGTAAGCATAAAATAGAACGTTGCTCCAATAGCATAGGTATCAAAAGTTGCATCAAACTCTTTTAAATTATCTATATCCGACTGTTCAAAAGGGGCATAATG
>CAXTDO010000143.1:0-9981 GCA_964242315.1 uncultured Flavihumibacter sp. | reverse complement strand
ATGTAATCATGATCTATTTTCATCTCCAGTAATTTTTTGTGAAGGTTGCGGTTCACCTGTATGAAAAAATCCTGTGTACCGCAATCTATTATTAATGTCATATCTCCATTCTTCAAATTTCCGGCAAGATTAATCACTGTATTATTCTCCCAGTTCTGCTTGCAGCAAATGCTGTCTCCTAATCTTTTTTTAAGGTCCCAGTTCTCCGGAAATGGCCTTATATCTACTCCTCCGCTGATACTTCCTGCTGCTCCATAAGTATCTCTATGCCGGATTCCCAGAAATAATCCTCCATGCCCTCCCATGCTTAATCCTGAAATTGCCCGGTGTGCTTTATCGGCTATAGTGTGATAGGTTTTATCTATGTAACCGATTACTTCTTTGCTTACAAACGTATCGTAACGAACCGACGAATCGATGGGACTGTCGAAGTACCAACTGCTAAAACCTCCGTCGGGACAAACAATGATAAGCTGCAACTCGTCTACCTTATTTTTTAATTGTGGCGCTAAAGATATCCATTGATTGTAACTGCCACTGTAACCATGAAGAAGGTATACTACCGGGTAACTACGCGTACTATTTTTATAGGAATCCGGTTTGATTATTACACAGGAAATATTTTTCTTCATAACCGCACTATAGACGGAAATGGTATCTACGTTGCCGGCAAACACAAAGTTCCATACAAGGCATGCCATTATACCGGTCATCATTTTTTTCATCAGGCTAATGTATAATAAGTTTTGATATTTCAATGCTATGATATACATTTAATATCAAATTGATATCAAAAACTTAAGTTATGGAAAAGATTATAAAACCCGTTTCAGGGTTCCCGATGCTGATATTATCTTTTTTGTTTGGTTTGCTGGCAATTTATTTTTTTATGGTTGCTCAGCAAAGGCCCACATTTATCTGGCTGGGTATGGGTTCTTTTTTATTGGCTCTTTTTCTCTTTAAGGGACTTGTGGTCAACAGTCCTAATAACTCCAAAGTACTTACCTTTCTCGGCAAGTATATAGGTACCGCTAAGGCGAATGGCCTTCTGTTTGTAAATCCTTTCTACTTCCGACAAAGTATTTCACTCAGGTCAGAAAATTTCGAAAGCACCCGTCTCAAGGTAAACGACAAAATGGGTAATCCTATAGAGATAGCAGCGGTAATAGTCTGGCAGGTAAGTGATACTTATAAAGCGGCTTTCGACGTGGCAAATTATGGCCAGTATGTTAAGATTCAAAGTGAATCTGCGGTAAGGCACCTGGCCAGCAGTTGTCCCTACGATCATATGGAAGATGAAAGCGCTGCGGTAACATTGCGTGACGGTGGGGAAAAAGTAAATGAATTACTTGAAAGAGAACTGCTTGAGAGATTGTTACCTGCAGGGATCATAATAAAAGAAGCCCGTATTAGTCATCTTGCCTATGCTCCTGAAATTGCGGGCGCTATGTTGCAACGTCAGCAGGCTACCGCAATCGTTGCAGCAAGATTTAAAATCGTGGAGGGTGCTGTAGGGATGGTGGAACTGGCACTTGAGCAATTATCGAGAAAGCAGATCGTGCAACTGGATGAAGAAAGAAAGGCTGCAATGGTCAGCAACCTGATGGTAGTGCTTTGTGGTGAGAGAGGGGCGCAGCCAGTATTAAACGCCGGAACCCTATATCAATAACCTTTTCATATCCTGATGTCTAATAAGAAAAGCTTTGTCCTGCGAATGGAGGACGACGTTTATAAAGCGCTTGAAAAATGGGCCGCAGATGAATTTCGTAGCGTCAACGGACAAATTGAATGGATCATCGACAACGCCCTGAAAGAAGCCGGCAGAAAGAAAAATGTTGAGAAGCCGCCGAAAGGAAAGGTATGAGGTATGGGGTATGAGGTAAGAATGAATTGGATCCTATTCATTCATCATTCTATACCTCATACCTCATACCCCATACCTCATACCTGCTTAAAATGCTTTCTTGGGATCTTTTTCCTGCGCCTTCTGCATAGGATTGCTGCCGGTAGACTGGCCACGGGCCTGCATATTAGCTTTATACAATTGGAACTTGGATGTTGCAGTAATGTTAGGCCAGCTATTATTGGTTTCATCCACATCGGCTGTTTCCCGCATTGGATCGAGCTTAACAGAAGTTACTTCTTTCGTTTTTATGAACACTTTACTGAGACTATTTTCTTTTTTTCTCCAAATCTGTGCCGGGATTCTGTCTATTTCTTTAGTACCATCAGCATAGGTCCATTCTACTATTATCGGCATAACAAGGCCACCTTTATTACTAAAACTAACTTCGTAAACCTGCTTATCGGCATATTTTAATAAGGTGTTCTGGTCAGCAGGTTCAGTAAACGAAGTTGCTTTTACCGGATATGACGTTGTATCCATTGGGATAATACCCCGGTCGTACTTCCAGTAAAAATCTCTAAGGGTAGTGTCTGTATCCGTTAAGAAAGTGATGTTCTTATTTTCCCGGTTACGAATCTTGGAAATATCTTCAAAAGCCTTCACCTGAGGTTTATCCATTTTCCTCATTACCATTGAATCCTTGGTTTGTGATGGCTTTGCTGCTGCTAGGTCGGCAGTAAAATGTTTCACACTGTCTATAGAGATGTCACACTTATCGATACTGTAAAACCAGCCTCTCCAAAACCAGTCGAGGTCTTCACCACTGGCGTCTTCCAATGTCCGGAACAGGTCTGCAGGTGTTGGATGTTTGAAAGCCCATCTGCGCGCATATTCCTTAAACGAGTAATCGAACAGTTCGCGCCCCATGATGGTTTCGCGGAGGATATTAAGGCCGGTGGCAGGTTTGGAGTACGCATTGGGCCCAAACCCGATAATGTTTTCGGAGTTGGTCATTATAGGCTCTAACTCATTCTTGGGCAGAGACATGTAATCGGTGATCGTGTAAGCAGGGCCGCGGCGCACGGGGAACTTGTTATCGTATAATTCTTCGGTAAGGTATTCCACGAATGTGTTGAGACCTTCATCCATCCAGGTCCACTGACGCTCATCGCTGTTTACTATCATCGGGAAGAAATTATGTCCTACTTCATGAATAATAACACCCAGCATTCCATATTTTGTTGCTTCGCTATAAGTACCATCTTTTTCCGTACGTCCGTAATTAAAACAGATCATAGGATACTCCATACCGTTTGATGCTTCAATACTTTGCGCAACCGGATAAGGGTAAGGAATGGTGAATTTTGAATAAGATTTTATAGTATGAGCCACCACTTTGCTGGAAAACTTCCGGTACAATCCATACGCTTCTTTACCATACAGGCTCATGCACATCACTTTTTTTCCTTCTACATATGCAGGCAATGCGTCCCAGATGAATTTACGGCTGGAGGTCCAGGCAAAGTCTCTTACATTATCTGCTTTAAATATCCAGGTTTTCTTTTGTTTGCTTTTTTGCTTTTCAGCAGCTTTAGCTTCTTCCAGTGTAACGATTTCTATTGGTTCTTTTGCCGTTTGTGCTTTTTGCCATCTTGCAAACTGTGCAGGACTTAATACCTGCTGATAGTTCTGGCACTCGCCGGTAGAGCCGATTACATGATCGGCGGGAACGGTCATCTGCACCTTAAAATTGCCAAAAGTTAAAGCGAATTCACCCCGGCCTGTAAATTGATGGTTCTGCCATCCCTGGAAATCGCTGTACACACAAAGGCGTGGATACCATTGTGTGATGGTAAATAAGCTGTTACCGTCTTCCGGGAAAAGTTCGTAACCGCCCCTTCCGCCTTCCCGGCGGCGGTCGGAAATTTTGTAGTTCCAGGTGATATTAAAAATAAATTTCTGACCGGGCTTTAATACCGCAGGTAACTGCAACCTCATCATCGTTTTATTTACCGTATACTGAAGCGGTTTGCCCAGGGCGTCCGTAATACTTTGAATGTTAACACCAAAATCATTTGGTTTTGTTTCATCTTCCATTCTATCAAGTTGCATATCGAGTGCTCGTTTTGAAATGGAGCTGGCATCCTGATAATTGGCATTTTTTGAATTGCTGTGTTCATTTTCATCCAGTTGGAGCCAGAGGTAATCCAACTGGTCAGGAGAATTGTTGAAATACGTTATTGTCTCATGTCCGCTTAAACGCAGGTTAGGCTCATCGAGTTCGCATTTAATATCGTAATCGGCACGTTGCTGCCAGTACTTCGGACCCGGCGCGCCGCTGGCGGTTCTGTATTCATTAGGGGTTGGAAGAACGGTTCCCAACTGCTCAAACTTATTTCCATGATTTGAGTTGGGGTTGTTTTTAATGTCTTGCGAAAAGCCGGTTACTGTTGATATACTCAACAAACCAAGTAAAATTTTTTTCATGTCAATGTCATTTTCTTTTAAGGAATTCTTTCAATAACCATTTTCAATGCAAGGCTTAATACCGCTGAAGATAAAAATATTACCCATTCTCTTCTTTTCACTTTTAAAAGTTGGATAAAAAGAAAAGCAAGTAATAAAAATATGAATACTATCACAACCTGGCCCGCTTCCAATCCCACATTAAAGGCGAATAAGCCTGTGCCTATATGCTGGTCTTTTGCAAGCATAAAACGTATAGTATTGGCAAAACCCATCCCGTGAATGAGGCCGAAAAACAACGCCAGGTAGTAATTTAGTTTAATTGTGTCAGAACTAAAGTTATGTTGAAAAAGATTAGAAACAGCCGTAATAAAGATAGTGCACGGAATCAAAAACTCCACCCATTTAGCCGGGAACCGGATGATATCGAAAACGCTTAAGGCAAGAGTTATCGAATGTCCGACGGTAAATGCGGTTACTAACACCAGTACTTTTTTCCAGTCTTTTATAACATAAATTGCCACAAGTGCTATTATAAACAAAATATGATCCAGCGCGTCCAGGCTAATGATATGATGCCAGCCTAAGCCGAAATAAAAGCTAAAATCTTCCATGTTGGTGAAGATGTTGAAATTAATGCAGACATTTGTCATGAAAAAATTTTTCTTGCTAATGGCTGCATCAGGGTTCAAATGGTTGTTGCTGATAATGCTTCAGGTAAACTCATTTTCAGCATCCTTTTTTCCTCACAAAGAACATGTTGCTTCTGCAAAAGCATACGCTCATCCATTTTATGTGAGTGTCATCGAACTTGACCATAACCAAAGAGACAAAACGATTGAAATCAGTTGTAAAATGTTTGCGGAAGATTTCGAAAACACGTTAAAGGCTCAATACAAGACCAACGTCGACATAACACATCCAAAAGACGCTAAACTGGTAGAAAAATATGTATATGAATATCTTCAGAAACACCTTCAATTAAAGGTCAACGGCAAGGCCATAACGCTTCAATTCATAGGTTATGAAAAGGAAGAGGAAGCGGTTTGGTGTTATCTGCAGCTAAACAATGTGCCGGTAGTAAAAAAGATCGAAGTAACAAATAATATATTATACGAATTGTACAACACCCAGATAAGTATCATGCATGCCTCCGTTGGCGGCTCCCGTAAAAGCACCAGACTGGTGTATCCTGATACCCAGGCAAGCTTTGAATTTTAATTGTTAATTATTAATGATTAATTATTAACGAATAGTGGTTAAATAAGTTGACTATTTATTACTTAATACTATCCGTTAATCATTAATAAGTAATCATTAATAATTACTCCTCCTCCATCTCACTCTTGATTGTTTCGGAAAGAGATACCAGCACCTTGTCTATTCTCTGGGCATCCATGTCAATGACTTCGAAGCTAAATCCCCGCCACTCCAATTTATCTCCTATTTTGGGGATGCGTTCCAATTGATGCAGGATAAAGCCTGCCATAGTGTCGAAATCCTGTTCTCCTTCGTTCATCCATTCGGTTTTAGCAAACCTTGTTAAGAAATCATAAAAAGGTATCTGTGCGTCAACCAGGTAAGAGCCGTCTTCCCTTTGAAGGATCTCATAATCCTGCATGTCTGTTTGGGGAATATCTCCCACTATTGCCTCAAGGATATCATTCAGTGTGATCATGCCCAGCAAGCTTCCATATTCATCAACGATAAAACAGGAATGTATTTGTGATTCCTTGAATTTTTCAATTACCTGGTATGCCGAATTATTTTCGGGTACAAACATGGGCGGTTTCATAATGTCTTTAAATAAAATAAGATCATCTGAAACATACAGGTCTTTGATAGAAACCATTCCTTTAATATTATCTACCAGGCCATCACAGATCGGGTAAGCGGAGTGAGGCTCCCTTATAATCTTTTCTTTAATGGATTGCTCATTGTCATTTATGTCGAACCAGATAATATCGCTTCTATGGGTCATGAGCGAAGTGATGTTACGGTCACCTAAATGAAAGACCCTTTCAATAATCTCCTGTTCCGCCTCCTGTATAGTACCCTGTTCGGTACCCTCACTTATGATGGCTTTAATTTCTTCTTCCGTAACGGAACTATCTTTGGTGGGCCTGACATTAAAAAGGCGAAAGAAAAAATTAGTTATTCTGGTGAGGATCCAGACGATAGGATGGGTGGCATTAGCAAAAAATCGCATGGGTTTGGCCACGCCTCTCGCAATAGTTTCCGCATAGATCATTCCAATGCGTTTAGGAAACAACTCTCCGATTAAAATAGAAAGGAACGTTACCATCACTACAATCAGCACAGTAGATATAGTGCCAGCGTATGGTTTAAATATCTCAATCCTTTCTATGTAAGGTTGCAATAGTTGAGTAAACCTTTCAGCCGAATAATAACCTGTTAAGATAGCAATCAGTGTAATACCAATTTGGGCCGCTGACAAAAACACTTCCGGATTTTCAGACAATGACAATGCTACCTTCGCTTTATTATCTCCCTTATTGGCCAAAGCCTCCAGCCTTGATTTTCTGGCAGATACAAGCGCTATTTCCGACATCACGAATAAACCATTCACTACCATCAATACTAACACTATTAAAATGTCGGTCATACGCTTCCAGCCCCCACACAGGTAAATAAGTTATTGATAAAAAGACATTTTGTCATTAATAAACAACTACCTGAAGAGCAAGTATTTAGCTTAGTCAACATTAAAGTTTTTTAAAGGATTAACAATCAAGCCAATATAACCATTAAACAGTTTTCCCGTTATAAATCCAAGCAAACATCCTACCAATGCACCGCAAAAAACATCCAGCGGAAAATGTACTCCAACATATACCTGAGCATACGATATAACGGCAGCCCAAATGAAAAACAAGCTACTATATCTGCCGGTATATTGCCGGAGTGTTGCGTGTAGAAACCACGCAATGCCAAAATGATTAGCAGCATGCGACGAAACAAAGCTGGAGCTCATAGGGCAATACTTTACTAAAAATCTAACCTGTTCTTCAATATCCGGATTACGGCAGGGTCTTAACCGAAAAACACTTTCTTTAATAACATGACTGCTGATAATATCACAAAGGGATGCGGTGCAAATCAGCACCACTGCCCAATATAGTCCCCTTACGCCGAAATTGATCCAAATAAAAACTAATAGAAATAAATAAATCGGAATCCAGACAACTGATTCACGCATAAGAGGGAAAAATATATCCAGAAAATTGGAGGTCCATGTTCCATTGATTTTAAAGAACAGCCAAAAATCGAATTGAAATACTCGCTCCAAAGCACTCATTAACCTGAAACTTAGTGAAAAAATTTATTTGCAAAAATAGGTAGTTAGGCGGCAAAGATGAGTTTTATATTATTTATACTTTATTTTGCTGAATATGCTACCTGTTCCCCGTATTATCAAATGGATCCTGTACCTGGATATTTTTTTCCTGGCGCTTATGTCTGTTTTACGTTTAACTACCTGGTGGATATTTAAAACCGATCAGGTATCATTTGCATCCTCCATTCCTGCCTTTTTGCTGGGATTTCGGTATGATGCAAGAATAGTATGCGTTTTTTCAACTGTTATTTTGGTATTTGGCAGCATTCCCTACCTACATCCATTTCGTTCCGCGACCGCCGGAAAATGGTGGGTATCTTTTGCCGGGCTGTTTTCTTTTATATTAATTGTACTGTATGTATTTGACTTTTTACACCTACGTTATCTTTCTCAAAGACTAAACGCCAGTGCCTTAAGCTTTCTTGAAGATGCAAAAATATCTACTGCCATGGTTTGGCAAACCTATCCGGTAATCAGAATTTTACTGGGAATATTAATTTCTCTTGTTTTGTTAATACAGGTGATTTCGCTCTTTTATAGAAGAGTTGAAAGATTTTCAGAAAAGCCGGCCAAAACCCAGCGGCTACTCTGGTTTTTTATTATTTTCTTTCTATCTGCCCTGGCGATCTTTGGAAGAATCGGTCAATATCCTTTGCGATGGAGTGATGCCTTCAACACCGGCAGCGATTTTAATGCAAATATAGCGCTCAACCCATTCCAGTCTTTTTTAAGTACGCTTAGCTTCAGAACTTCTACATTTGATAAGGAGAAAGTTCAGCAGCATTACCCATTTATGGCTGCCTACCTGGAGGTAGACAAACCCAACGCTGCTACTCTTAATTTTGAGAGAAAATACTTAAAACGCAACAGCGGCATTTCTACAAAACCCAATATCATTGTTGTTATTTGTGAATCTTTCAGCGCTTATAAAAGTTCGATGTGGGGAAATCCGCTCAACACTACGCCGTTCTTTAATTCCATAAGTAAAGAGGGTATATTCTTCGATAACTGTTTCACACCGGCTTTTGGAACAGCCAGGGGTGTATGGTCAACGGTGACGGGTATTCCGGATGTTGAGATGGTTAAAACCGCCAGCCGTAATCCGGCAATGGTAGATCAGCATTCCATCATTAATGACTTTACCGGGTATGAGAAGTTTTACTTTTTAGGTGGAAGCACCAGTTGGGCCAATATCCGCGGGTTATTAACCAACAACATAAAAGGCCTTCATTTGTACGAAGAAGATAAATATGATGTTCCAAAAATAGATGTATGGGGTATCAGTGATAAAAACTTATTTCTTCAGGCCAACAAAGTTTTAAAACAGCAAAACAGTCCTTTTTTTGCTGTCATTCAAACTGCCGACAATCATCGTCCCTACACTATTTCTGCGGAAGACCTCCCTGAATTTGTTAAGCTCAACCTGCCGGACGATTCTCTGAAAAAATATGGCTTTGAATCAAATGACGAATTAAATGCATTCCGGTACACCGATTTCGGCTATCGCAAATTTATAGAAGCCGCTAAACAGTCGGCTTATTTTGATAACACCATTTTCGTGTTTGTAGGAGATCATGGCATTAACGGCAATGCCGGGGATATGTTTCCAAAGGCCTGGACTGAACACGAACTGACCAGTTACCATGTTCCACTCTTATTTTATTCGCCCAGGCTTTTGCCCGCAAAGCGTATTCACGACATAGCTTCGCAGGTGGACCTCCTGCCAACGGCAGCGGGCCTTGTGAATATCAACTACACCAACACCACACTGGGCAGAGACCTGTTACAAAAAAGCGATAAAGCTGCCGCGATTGCATTCATCATGGATCATAACAACAACAGCATCGGTGTTATAAAAGGAAGTCATTATTTTAACCGGCAGCCATCGGGTAAAAAAGAAGACATGGTATGGGCTGATTTTATGCAACATGATCCCGGTACTTCCATCGATTCCCTTAAAAAATCATATCGTGATATTACTGATGCTTTTTTTGAAACTTCGAGGTATATGCTGTTGAATAATAGGAAGAAATAGGTATGGGGTATGAGGTAGAAATTATAAATTATGAATTATTAACGGTTAGACACTGTTTACAAGTTTTTTGATTTTAAAAACGGGCATAATTCATAATTCCTACCTCATACCCCCTACCTCACACCTCATACCTTCTTTGCTATCATCAGCATTCTCGGTGAGCTTTTAACATCATATCCTTTCAAATTATAATCGCCGAAAACTTCCTGGATCTGCAGTCGGTGAAAGGCAAACATGTCATTAAAATCTCCCAGCGTAAACTTGGCTACTTTTTCC
>CAXTDO010000142.1:0-9993 GCA_964242315.1 uncultured Flavihumibacter sp. | reverse complement strand
GATAATGCTTCTTTCACCAATGTTAAGTCATATGTAGCGCAACAGAGAAGTAATATCCTTCTTTATTTACCTGCTGAACTTGGAATAAGCAGTACTATCAATGACAATACTCTTGATGACAGAACCAACAAGATGGAAGGCCCCATGTCAAGTACCATGCATTTCATTGAAAATTTATTTTCAGGCTCCACTACCGAAAAAAATGAAGTTTTGAAAGAAGATAAAAAGGACGAATAATAAAGTAGTTGTAAGCATGTATAATGTTGTTTGTTCATTGTTACTGCTTTATAACCAGCTCGATTATCTTGTGTTTAACATAAACGGGATATTTAACATCGTTAGTAAAAACAATTTTTTATTGTAATCGTCGTTTAAGGGTAATTAGTTACCCTCATAATATAAATGCGATGGATTACTCAATTTCTAACCAGCAGGAATCTTTGGCAGACCTAGTGGTGCTTAATGATATTCAGAATAATTTCGCGAGTTATGAAGCCCTTCTCAGTATTAAAAGATGGAAATTTATAATTCGTATCCCAGGTATTGGACAGCAGATTAGAAACGAAGCGGATGAAAGCATCCGAAAAAAATTTTTTCTTTTTGTAGACAATCAGGAGCTATTATTTAAGCAAGGCTTTCTGTTTCGTAATAACGTCAACTAATACTCTTAGGCTCCTGTAATTTAAAAATCCTTATCGTCCTTATATTTTCATGCGATTTGTTAAGTACACGACAGGCACTGGCATAACTGATATACGAAGCATATAAAAGGTAGCGGAATAAAAGGTTAACATCGAATATTAGCAGGATTCAAAATAATTTAGAACCTTTGCGCGTAATTATAAACTATCAGGTAAGCCAGACCTAAGAGTAGAAATACTTATTATATTCAGGCCTGGTTGAACATTCTCATTTTTGACGTGTTTAGCCATACAGATATAGTTTACAGGTTATAAATTTTATTTTTTATTATGGCAATTCTTATTTTCTTCGTAGCTCACTGGTATTTATCGCTTTTTTCACAGACGTTTTTCCAACACCGTTATGCAGCACACGGAGCATTTACTATGAATAAATTCTGGGAGCGGGTGTTTTATCTGTTCACATATATTACCCAGGGTTCTTCTTTTATAAGTCCGAAAGGTTATGCTATTATGCACCGGATGCACCACGCGTACACTGATACGGACATGGATCCACATTCTCCGTCTTATGATTCCAACCTGTTTACGATGATGTGGCGTACTAAAAATTTTTACCAGGGCATACTTCATGGGACTGTTGCTGTTGAAGAACGTTTTTTAAAGAATGTTCCCGACTGGCCGGCACTTGAGAAAGTAGGCGATTATTGGTTATTCCGAATTTTCTGGGCTGCTTTTTACGTTGCGTACTATGTTTATTTCGCTACCTCACCCTGGATGTATCTCCTGCTGCCTATACATTTCCTTATGGGGCCTGTGCATGGAGCTATTATTAACTGGTTTGCGCACAAATACCAGTATGTTAATTTTAAAGTAAATAATACGTCTAAAAACCTTTTTCCTATTGACCTTTTTATGATGGGCGAAGGTTACCATAACAATCACCATAAATTTCCGTCCCGGGTGAATTTCGGCTACAAATGGCATGAGCTGGATCCAACGTATCCCGTTATCGTTTTATTGAACTGGATGCGGGTTATTAAGATCAAGCAGGTAGTGCCTAATGCCATTCCCAGCGAGTTTTAATGTATTGCAAGTCCGGATCATACTTTCTGAATTATAGACAGGTATAAGAAAGCATAAATCTGTAACTTCCAGATTTAATACCTGAATTATAAACTTTGGAATATATTATTGGTGTTGATATCGGAACCACCCACACGAAAGCCGTTGCAACTTCAACTACGGGCGAAGTGCTACATGAAGAAAAAGCAAATTACCCAACGCTTCAACCTGCATTAGGTTTCAGTGAACAGGATCCTATCTTGATTTTTGATGCAGTTGTAAATGTTTTAGAAAAGGTTGTTGCGGGTATCGCCGGCAAACATGAGGCGATAGCGGTATGTTTCAGTGCCGCAATGCATAGCATTATGGCCTTAGATAAGGAAGGGCTTCCTCTCACAAATATTTATACCTGGGCAGATACAAGAGCCAATAAATACGCTCATGAATTAAAAGATACGGAAAAGGGCAGGATGATTTATGCTCAAACAGGAACAGCAGTGCACCCTATGTCGCCGCTTTGTAAAATTGCATGGATAAAGAACGAACTGCCGGATGTGTTTGCAAACACACACAAATTTCTCTCGGTAAAGGAATATATTTTTTACCGTTTATTCAACCGTTTTGTGGTTGACTTTTCCATAGCATCAGCAACAGGACTTTTCAATAACCGTACTCTTAGTTGGAATGATGATTCGTTACAATTTGCAGGAATCACATCAGACCAACTATCGGAGCCTGTGTCTACCACGCATTCCGAGATCCTCAGCAACACCGTTTTTATTGACCGGTTTAGACTTAAAAAAGAAATCCCTTTTATTATAGGATCGAGCGATGGCTGCCTTGCTATTTTAGGCAGCGGCGCTCTCGCTCCGAATGAGGCCGCTTTAACGATAGGCACTAGCGGAGCAGTTAGAAAAATGACTGATCAGCCCATGACTGACCAACACGGAAGGCTGTTCGCTTATATTCTTGACGACAGTAAGTTTGTTTGTGGAGGTGCCTCAAATAACGGTGGCATCGTTCTCAAGTGGTTTTCAGAAAACATGCTCGACCGGCCTTTTTCATCTGCGGAATCATTTAACTGGTTTATGCAGACTGCTGCAAAAGCGCCGGCAGGTTCTAACGGCCTCATATTCTTACCTTATATTTATGGCGAAAGAGCTCCTGTGTGGGATGCTGATGCCAGGGGCGTATTTCTTGGAATAAATAGTAGTCATACAAGCAGTCATTTTACGCGTGCCATCCTGGAAGGCATCTCGTTTTCGCTTTGTCAGATTTTACATGCAATGGAAGAATCAGGCGTTGGGATTGACACCGTGTATGCCAGTGGCGGCTTTATAGAATCGGATTTCTGGTTGCAACTACTCTCGGATATTTTAAACAAAAAAGTGATTGTTTCGCATGCTGCAGATGCATCTGCTATGGGCGCGATATTCCTGGCCATGCGAGCGATGGGATTTATACATGACTGGAGTGAAGTTAAAGGACTGGTAGTTACGAGCGCAGTGTTTCACCCGGATTCCACGACGCATGGTGAGTACAAAAAGAACTTTCAGGTTTTTTCATCGCTGTATAAAAAGCTGGAACCAGACTTTGCTCTGCTGGCAGGTAATAACCAGTAATTTGTTTATTGTGTTCAGCAAATAAACAAATTACCAGGTATGCGCTGATATGTACTAACCATTATCTTTGAAACAACACCAGCTCTGCAATGCCAGCTTGTATAGCTTCATAAATTAATGCTCCATATGAATAAGTCATCCCTCGTTACAATCACACAATTTGTTATAGCCGTAACAATAACCGGTATATTTCTTATCTCCTGTAACGATAACAAGGAAAAAAGTATCGGAAATTTTGAAAGAATAGATTCGTCTATAGCATCCATAATTGATGCTGATGCAACCATAAGCATTATTGCAGACGGTTTCGACTGGAGCGAAGGCCCTTTATGGATTGAAAAGAGTAAGATGTTGCTTTTCTCGGATGTTCCTCAAAACTGTATCTATAAATGGACGGCAGAGAAAGGAAAAGAATTGTTTCTTAAGCCGTCGGGTTATGTTAGCGGTCCACCCAGAGGGGGAGAAACCGGATCGAACGGACTAACGCTTAATAATAAAGGCCAACTTGTATTGTGTCAGCATGGTGAGCGGAGAGTAGCCGTCATGAATGCCCCACTTGACAGACCGGCACCTGATTACACAAGTATAGCCAATAACTACAATGGCAAAAAGTTCGATAGTCCCAACGATGCTGTTTATCGCAGCAATGGTGATCTTTTCTTTACTGATCCGCCTTATGGCCTTGAAAAAAATGCCGCCGACCCTTTGAAGGAAGCCCCCTACCAGGGAGTATACAAAGTAACGCCCGATGGAAAAGTGACATTACTCGTTGATTCAATCCATAGACCCAATGGCCTCGCCTTCATGCCCGGCGAAAAAACAATTCTTATTGCCAGCTCGGACTCTGTAAAAGCCGTATGGTATGCATATGATTTCGGCGAAAACGACTCACTCGTCAACGGAAGAATTTTCTATGATGCTACAGCAGACGCAAAGGTTCAAAAAGGGTTACCCGACGGTTTGAAAATTGATGGCAATGGCACTGTATTCGCCACCGGTCCCGGAGGCATTTATATATTCAATAAATCCGGAAAGCTGTTGGGTAAAATCAAGATAGACAGTCTGGCCTCCAATTGCTCTTTTGCCGATGATGAGAAGACGCTTTATGTTACCGCAGATATGTATGTGTTGAAGATAAGGTTGCGGAAGTGATCAGGTGTTAATGATTAATTATTAACGGATAATGTTCAGAGGTTAAAGAGTAATTGATTACAAACAGCTCATCGTTAATAATTAATCATTAATAATTAATCATTAACTCCTTACCCCTTCTTCTCCAGACTCTTATCAATCCCATGGCCTATCAACGCTCCTGCGATGGCGCCGATGGAGGTGCTGCCGATCATCCAGGAATAATTCATACCGCTGGCCAGAGCGCCGATTGCTAAACCAAGAAAGCCAATGAAAACAGCCATTAGTATGGCTGCCTTGCTTTTGCGCCGTGGCTTGAGTTCAGTTTGTTCATGATGGTGATTTACATGAGCTACATGTTTATGTTTGGGCCTGTTGGAAGATTGTGGCATTCTATTTTTTTGTATCAAGTTACTAAGTATTTTTTTTCATTTGTCTTTTGGTAATCATTTAGCCTGATCCGGGTGTTTGTCATTTATGTGTCATTAGGATAAATCAATGCATCGTTAATGTTGGTAGCCATGTCAACCTCATCAAATGTAACCACAATGCGAAAACTTTTACCTGCTATTATCCCGTTAATTTTAACTGCATGCACGCCTGATCCTGTTAACTATGCACCCGGCCAGACACAAGGTTACGCTCCCGTATACGCATCTACGGTCGACATCACCAAGATCAGCTTTGAAACAGCACGAAAAACGATACTGGCTGGTAAAATTTATGCCTTCGGTAATTATATCTTTCAAAATGATTTGAACAAGGGTATTCACATCATAAATAACAGGGATAAAAATCATCCTGAAAAAATCGCGTTTATTAATCTGCCTTTCAGTACTGAAATTGCCGTGAAAGGTAATTTCCTGTATTCGAATAACTTGTCCGACCTGGTAGTCTTCGATGTCAGCGATGTTGCTAATCCAAAGTTAATAAAGAGAATTGCGAATGTATTTCCACCGGTGAATCAGAAGTATCCTCCTTTCTTAAATACTGCTTTTGAATGTGCCGATCCATCGAAAGGAATTGTAGTTGCGTGGGAAAGCAAATTGATAACAGAGCCTAAATGCAGGCGTTAAAAATCAAAAATGTTATTATGAAAAAAATTTTTTTACTTCTGTTCATCAGTGGTTCTTTTTGTCAGTGCAGTAAGGATGCTGACTCAGCCAAGTTTGGTGCAGTGTCGGGTCAGGGAGGCTCTCTGGCGAGATTTGCAATTGCCGGCAACTATCTTTACACGGTGGATGATAAAAAACTTACAGTATACGATATTTCTAATGCGGGCGATCCAGTATTGAAAAATACCGTTACTATCGGATTTGAAATTGAAACAGTTTTTCCTTTCCAGGAAAAGCTGTTTATTGGTTCAACAAGCCAGGTATATATTTTCTCCATTACTGACCCGCTCAATCCCCAAAAGCTTGGCGAAGCTATCTCTCCCCAGGTGTTGCGCAGGTGCGATCCGGTGGTAGCAAAAGATACCGTGGCATTTGCAACCCTGCGTACGAATGGCCCATGTGGAGGTGTACAAAGTGTGCTTGCTGTTTACGATATTAAGGACATTACAAAGCCGGTACAGAAAGCCACTTATCCGGTGCAGGAACCATATGGCTTAGGGTACCAGGATAATACACTTTTCGTTTGTGACAAATCCGGTCTGCTGATTTTTGATATTACAAATGCTTACACACCCATATTCAAAAAAGCACTAAAAGACGGAGATTATATAGATGTGATTCCTTACCAGGGAACGTTGATTTGCTGGGTTACCGGTGGTGTGGTGGTTTATGATATTACCAATGGTCAGAATCCCTTACTTCTTTCTAAAATTATGTAATGAAATACCTGCCGGCGTTATTCATGTTAATCTTTTTCAAACAAGCTGCAACAGCACAATACAAGGCTGTTGTGCCCTATCAAGATAAATGGGTAATTCGTGTTAGTCCCCTTGGCTTGATAGACGTATTCGACGGTAACTTAACCGCAGGAACGGCATACGCCGTTAATAAACGGTTCACTTTAAGTGCGGATCTATCCTATATTTTCTATTCAGCTTACATACGAGGTAAGAAGAGCGTTAGTGGCTATATTTTTAAACCGGGAATCAGGTATTATCTTTCTGACAAACGGAAAATTTTTGCGGAGTCAGCAGTATTCTATAAACGGGGTGGTTACAAAATTACTGATTGGCTCGACGAAGATTGTGTGAATGGCGTTCCTGCATACCGGCAATTAACTACATTCACGGTTCGCAAACAGGTAGTTGGATTAAACCTGCAGGCCGGTTTTCAAAAGAGTCTTATAAAAAATAATCTGCTGCGTATGGAGATCTATGCAGGTTTGAACGTACGCTATAAATGGCAGGATATTAAAAATAATCCTACCGCCTGCTACCAGTCTGACGATTTATTTAACGAGTCTGTTAATACTCCCAATGGTTTCAGCGCGGGAGTACCACACGGGCTAAGGATGGTATATGTGCTTAGATGATTGTTGCCTGGAAATGTCGTTAACTTTAAGAAAAAATATTCAATGTTCAACAATCAATTTCCAATTTTCAACGATGGGATACTGATGTAAACCGCTTCTGTTCTTCATTGAAAATTGTTTATTGATTGTTGAATATTGAATATTTTTTTCTTAAGTAAACAACATGGAGTTGCTACTCGCCTTACTTTTCGCTTTCTTTTTCTGCTGTTCCCTTATCTTCTTTTTCAAAACCTTCCTCAGCCTTTTTCATTAACGAAGAAATAGGCCCTTCCATATGCTCCTGCGGATCAGTAGTATGTAAGGTCTCGGAATCAGCCTTTAGGGCTCCGTCTTTATTGTCTTCAGATTTTTCGTTTGCCATAATAAAATATGTTATTTACAGTGAGGGTATTGATAACACCTCTTCAGCGTTTTTGTTTAAGCCGCTTTTGTATCTTCGTTTCACCTTTTTACATTAAATAAGGACTATGAAATATTTTATCGGTAATCCTATAGGTCTTCTACTGTTTTACATTATAATATTCGGGTCACGTACCTCGGTGGTTGCTCAAAAAGCGGATAGTACTTCTGTTGAAGGCCATATCTTTACATCTTTTGACGGAGTAAAAATTTATTATGAAGTAGAAGGAACGGGGGCTCCGGTAGTTTTGATTCATGGGTTTATCGTGAACGGTGAAACCTGGAAGAAAACCGCTTTATATAAAGATCTTTTGAACGACGGCTATCGGGTAATAACGCTTGACATGCGGGGTAACGGAAAATCGGATAAGCCTCATAATCCGGAAGCGTACCAAAACGATGCAGAAGCTAAAGACATCATGGCACTTACAAAGATGCTTGGTATAAAAAAATACGGTGTGATAGGATATTCAAGAGGAGCAATCATTGCTTCAAGACTGGTACTTCAAGACAACAATGTAAGCAAAGCTGTAATCGGGGGAATGGGAACCGGCTTCACCAATCCTGAGTGGCCAAGAAGAAAGATGTTTTACCGCGCGTTGATGGGAGATTCGGTGCCGGAACTTGCGGCTATGGTAAAAAATGTTCAGGCAGCAGGACTTGATCAAAGGGCGCTCGCTTACCTCCAAAATGCGCAGCCTTCCTCAAGTCAGCAGGAACTGAAGATGATAAAAAAGCCTGTGCTTGTAGTGTGCGGCAGGGAAGATGAAGACAATGGCTCAGGCAGCGATCTGTCTAAAATGATCCCTACTTCAACTTTTGCCACCGTTCCCGGCAATCACGGAGCAGCAGTCGGAACCGTTGAGTTTTCAAAAGCGGTGATTGAGTTTTTGAAGAAGTAGTGGAAGCAGGTGTTAATGATTAATTATTAATTATTAACGGGAAATACCGAACAATTTCAGTTCTCGCTAATCATTAATGATTAATCCTCACACCTTTCTCAAATGGTAAGCTTTCGGCTTCACAAATGATCGCAGCCCGGCATGGGAGAGGGAAACTCCAAATCCGGAATGATTGCGGCCACTCCATGGTAGCGCCGCACTTACACGGTCACAGCAGTTCCAATAACCGGTACCTGCATTGATTGCTTTCAGGATATTTTCTGCACGACTTTGATCGGAGCTGTATACCGAAGCGGTGAGGCCGTAATCAGTATCCTGCATCAGTGAAATGGCTTCTTTGTCGTCTCTTACTTTCATAATGCCTATGACAGGGCCAAAAGTCTCATCCTTCATTACGCTCATTTTGTGATCAACGTTCACTAAAACAGTAGGTTCAAAATAGTAACCCTTGCTATTTATACGATGCCCCCCTGTAAGTACAGTAGCTCCTTTTAAGGTTGCATCTTCGATTTGCTGTTGTAAGAAATCCGGTTGTTCTTTACGTGTTAACGGACCTACATAAACGCCATCCTCAAGCGGTGAACCCGTTTTCCACGACTGCACTTCTTTTACCAGCTCTTTTACATATTCATCATACACCTTCTCCTGCACATAAATTCGTTCTACAGAACAGCAACTCTGACCGTTATTGTAAAAAGCGCCATCTGCGGTTGCCGCAGCAACCCTCGCGATATCATCAACGTCATCCGTTACATATAAAGGATCTTTTCCTCCCAATTCCAAATGGCAGGGAACCATTTTTGCCGCCAGCTTTTCATAAATAAATTTTCCTGTCTTATGCGACCCGGTAAAAAAGTATCCATCGAAAGGCATGTCTAGTAACGATGCGCCAACGGCTCCGCCGCCTATAGCAACATGAAAAACGTTTTCCGGAACTCCGGACTGTATCAATAATTTTTTTATTTCCATTCCTGTAAGCGCAGCGTATTCAGATGGTTTATACATCACGGCGTTCCCGGCTAAAAGCGCCGGAACAAAAACGTTTACACCTACCAGGTAGGGATAGTTCCATGCAGAAATATTACAAATTACACCAAGCGGCTCATAGCGGATTTTTTCTTCCATTCCATTTGATGCAGACATAAGCTCTTCCGACAAATATCTTTCTGCATTTTCAGTGATCCATTGAATTCTCGCCTGCGCGCCATTGATCTCGTTGCGGGATTGTTGCAATGGTTTCCCTACTTCAGAAGTAAGCACATGCGCCAGTTGTTCTTTGTTTTCTTCCAACAAACCGGCAAACTTCTTCAGCATCTCAACCCGGTCTTGGAGCTTTAATTTTGACCACAGCAACTGCGACGATTTCAGTTCATCAAACTTCGTTATTAGCGTTTTAAAACTGTCTTCCTCCATCTCTTTTATGATTTCTTCTGTAGCAGGATTTATGATTTTCATAATAATGGTTGATTGTAAATGATTAATTGTTAATCAAAGTCGCTTACCTGGGGGATGGTTAGTATTCATTTAAAATTTCGTTCATTTGTAATTATTCCTTTCTCAAATTACATCCTGTTATTACAATATAAACAATCAAAGATAATGTGCTGTCAGGAGCAAATCAGTCAGGGCAATGTCATTAAGTTAAGAAATTTCGATTGAAGTCACTGAGTGCAAAGTGAGGCTGGTCGCCCATCCCCTCCTCGGAGTGGAAGTTTGAGCCGAAGGCCAAACAGGAGTGGGTTTGAC